>JBQCFV010000707.1:0-2640 GCA_051958695.1 Chitinophaga sp.
CGGGCAGGCATATCATTTACGTAGGTTCTTTCTGCAAAAGCATTGCGCCCGGTATCCGGATCGGGTTTATGGTGGCGCCCGAAGTGGTGATAAACGAAGCCGCCGCCCTGCGCAAATTAATCGACCGGCAAGGAGAACAGCTGCTGGAAGAAGCGACCGCCGAACTTTTGAGCACCGGCGAGATCACCCGGCACATTAAAAAGTCGCACAAGATCTACCAGGCGCGGCTGGACAATACCTGCCGTTTGCTCAGGGAGCAGTTGGGAGAATATTTAACGTTTGACCGGCCGGACGGCGGATTGGCCATATGGGCGACTTACGGAAAGAATATAAGCGCCAGCGCCGTTGCCCTGAATGCAGCAAAGCTGGGATTAAAGATCAGCGACGGACGAAACTATTTTTTTCAACCGAATGTTTCCAGGTCACATGACTTCATACGCATCGGCTACTGTTCTTTAGACGAAATGGAAATGGCCGGTGCGATTGATATATGGAAGCAGGCCCTTGATTCATTTGCTGCAAAATAGCAGGTGAAAAAAGGCCCCGCTTCCAACGTCTTCCTATAAATCTATTGTCTCCTCCTCCGGAACCATATGACCAGGTAACTGATCAGCATCAGGGCAGGCAACACACCGGTGAACGCGATCTTCGTTACCTTGAAACCGGCTTTCCCGATATGGATGTTATTGTCCGTAAACGGCGGGCGGCTCACATCTACCGGCGCTTCGTAGTCGGACAGCCAGTTGAAGGAACCGGCGATCAGCAGAAAGTTGCCTGCCATCACATCCTTGCGCGAATGGCCAAGCTCTCCGTTGCTGATGCAATCGGCGTCTCCCAGGATGATGATCTTCTGTTCCTTTTCCTTCATCTTGCGGCTGAGCGCAACGGCCGTGGCCATATTGCCGGTTTCCGTTTCGCCGGCGGCAAGGTTCAGTGTCGCGCTGTCGTCCACAAAATCCACCGTGTCCAGCTCGTTCCATACGCCGGCGGAATCCGTTACCAGCAAAGGGCTGGCGGCATATCCCTTCGCGGCGGCATCGCTGTATTGGAGACCCACTGTCGAGGGCATCACTACTACCTGCTTGTTACGTTGAATGGCGCCAAAAGCGTCCGCAAGATCGCCGGCTTTTTTTGTCGGGCGTGTAAAGATCAGGTCGGCCTGGAAGTTTTTGCTGGGTTTTACCAGCCTGCCGTCCATCAGCTGCACGCCAAACATTTCGGTGATGGCGTTCATCGTGCCCTGGCGTTTCGGTTCGGCTGCGATCAGCAGGTTCCCGCCGCGGGCGATGTATTGTTTCAGGTGCTCCAGGTGAAGCTCCGGCATGGCGGTTTTTACGTCCGCGATCACCAGGATGCTGATATGCGGCGGCACTTCCCTGTCAAGGGAAAGCTGCTCAAAATCGAAGCCCTGGTTGATGAGGGAATACCGGAAAGTATTTTCCTTTGCAAACCTGTTATAGTCGCGGTCGCCCTCCTTGATGCAGTCGCGTTCGCCATGTCCTTCCACGAACCCTACTTTGGGCAGATCGGTCACCAGCCGTTTGATGGCGGCGCTTATTTCACCTTCGGAAGGGAAGCCCATGGCGTCGTTGAACACACGCAATACGGACTGCCGCCCGTCGTCGCGCTTCAGCACCTTTACGTACCTGAACTCCTCGCCCGCCAAAGTTTCTTTTATGCTGCCGATCTCATTCACCGGCACGAACAAAGCGGAATCCACTCCGTAGGCCTGGGCTACTTTTCCCATCCGCGCGCCGTCGTTCAGCTCCGGGTAGCGGTGGTTCAGCGACCGCTCGTTCTTCCCCTTGGCGTAATAGTGCACATAATTCATTTTGATCTCCGGCTTGAACCGCACGTATTCCCTGAACCGGCGCATATCTTCCAGCTCGGCCCTGGGCATGCCCATCCACAACCAGCGGTCTTCGTCCAGCGCATTAGCATAAGTGGTGATAGTTAAACCGCCCTCCGCTTTGCTCACGATATCCTGGCTGGCTTTGGTGAGCGTGCGCAGCTTCGTTCTGGTAGCGTCGTAGAAATACATCAACGCGGGGCGCGAGCTGATATAACCGATCATTACCGCGCCGCCGATCACCAAAAGATAACGGCCCAGGGAAACGGACCTGCGGGTTTTCTGGCGCACGGCGCGGAAGCGGAAGATGCACAACCCGAGGAACAGGCCGATAACGGTGAGGAAATAAATGACGTCCTCGCTGCTGACAATGCCGCCGATAAATTCATTCGTTCTGCCGCCGATGGTCAGCCAGAACATGATATCCCGCACGAAAGGAACGTCCTGCCAGAGCTGGTTGGTGTAGCTCAGCACGGCGAACACGGCAAAGGTGCCCATCGCGGCCACCACCTGGTAAGAGGTGAGGCTGGACATAAAAAGTCCCACGGCGCCGTAAGCGCAGATCAGCAGGAAAACGCCCAGCAGTCCGGGCAGCGTAGCGGGAAAATCGAATTTATCCACGATAAAGGCCCCGTACAGCGTAAAGAGGAACACGATGCCGGTCATCAGCAGCGCATAGGACGCAATGGACAGGAACTTCCCGAAAATGATCTGCGCGTCGCTGATGGGTGAGGAATAAAGCAGTTTGATGGAGCCGCTGCTCAGCTCGCGGCTCATCATGCCCATGGTGA
>JBQCFV010000708.1:0-2692 GCA_051958695.1 Chitinophaga sp.
TGATGAGGAACGGCTTTCGTGTTATGGAATATTGTCAGCGTTAATTAAAAACGGATCATACGGTTTGCCTCTTCACTTACTTGTTCCCTGCGTCCTTTACCCAATTAAGAAACGACTCGCTGTTCGTTGCAATTCCGCATCTTCACCTATTTATTCCCCGCATCCCTTACCCACTGCCCGAAGTTGAGCGACACGCCCATCGTGAGCGACACGGGCTGGAAGTATTCGTTCACGTCATAACCGCTGTACGTTTCGTCGTTCATCGGTACGGAGAACATCAGCTGGCCGAACCATTTCACATAACGGTAACCGGCCTTGATGGTGAATGCCGGTTCGAAGAAAGGCCGCAGGTCTTCGCTGATGCGCATAAAGTTGAGGCGGCGATTCTCGTCGTTCTCGAACACGTTCGCCCCCATACTCTGGTTATAAAATTTCACGAGCGAAAAACGGGAGGTGAAAGACGCTTCCACTACTTTGTGCGAAAAGCCGATGGCGGGCTGCACGAAAAATTTGTTGAAATGCGTGCGCAGCGTGTAACCCACCGGCGAAGTACCGGGCTCCGTGGAATTGAAGTTGCCGTCGAGCGTTTTGAAAGCGCCGTTGCCATAACCGGCGTACACGTCGAAGATCATGCGTTTGCGCGTGTCGATCGGTTTAAAGAAACCCACCGCGCCTTCGTTCACGCCGCCGCGGGTGTTCTTGTCGATGAACAGGTCGTCGTTATCGGTATCGTTGTCGTCGTCAAAAAAAATGCCGCGCGTTACATATTGCCCGTTCACCATCACGGCGATGTTGTCGGTAATGGCGTAGGCGGCCTGCCAGTTGGAAAGGGAAAGATTGGCTTTCAGCTCGTTCTTTTCTTTCAGCAGCGGTGCGTTCACCTGGTTGGGAACATAAATGTCGCGGCTGCAGGAGGCAAGGCCCAGCACAGCCAGCACCGGTAATAAAATACGGATAATGTGTTTCATAGCGTTGTTGCAGGTTTTGGTCAAAACTAAAGCTGAGACGATTCCCGTGGAATAAGCTCTACTTCAAATACGTAATTTTTCGTGACTTTGATCTTTTCCTCTTTGTTGATCAGCTGCACCAGCGTTTCCACCGCCTTTTCGCCCATGCGGTAACCGCTTTGTTCGATAGTGGTGAGGGAAGGGCTGATGATGCGGCTGGACAGGTCGTTGGAATAACCCACCACTTTCACCTGTTCGGGCACTTTGATGCCTTTGCGGCGCGCTTCCTGGATAAAAGCGACGGCGGAGCTGTCGTTCGCGGCAAAAAGCCCGTCCGGCAGATCGTCCAGTGCAAATATTTGCCTGGCCGCTTCCGCGCCTGCGTCGAGGGTGAGGTTGTGCACGTAAATGAGGGATTCGTCGAAGGGGATCTTGTATTTGGCTAAAGCCGCTTTGTAGCCTGCGAGGCGCTGCTAGTACAGGTTGCAGGTAAGCTGGCCGGAGAAATGCGCGATGCGTTTGCAGCCCTGTTTGATCAGGTGCTCGGTGGCGAGAAAACCGCCTTTGAAATCGTCGCCCGTGATGCTGTACCCCGGAAAGTCGATCGGCACGCGGTCGTAGAACACCAGCGGGATGTTGTTGCGTATAAATGGAGAAAAATGGTCGAAGTTGGTGGTGAACATGGACGAAACCGCCAGCAGCCCGTCTACCCTGAGCGAAAAGAACGTATGCACCAGCTCTTTTTCCATAGCCACCGTTTCGTCCGACTGGCCGATCACGATGCTGAAGCCGTATTTATGGGCTTCGTGCTGGATGCCGCTGATGGCGGTGCTTTGAAAGTACATGCTCTTTCTCGGCACGATCAGTCCCAGGATGTTCGAACGTTTTTTGCGCAGGCTCGACGCTATCCAGTTGGGCACATATCCCATTTCGGCGGCAGTGTCCTGCACTTTTACGCGGGTTTCTTCATTGATCAGCGGGTTGTTCTGCAATGCGCGGCTAACGGTGGATGCGCTGAGCCCCAATGCCTGTGCTATGTCGTAGATCGTTATCTTGTTGGTATTATGACGTTCTTTCACTGGAGGCATGTAGATTTAGGGCGATATTAAGAAAATTTATTGACAGGTGTGTTTTATGTACGCCGTAAAACATCATAAAACAGGCTGCCGCCGGCTATGTAATATACCGCGAAACATTGAAGAATTTCCCAAAAGTAAAACCGCCCCGGCATTTGCGCGGGGCGGTTTTATATATATACCGTGTGCGTACGGATATTATTTGGCGTCGAGCGCATCGCCGATGCGGCTTGCCAGGTCCTGCAGGTGATAGCGGCTCATGGCGTCCGCGGTGCCGGAGGCTGCGCTGCGCACTTCCGAGCGGAGGGCGCCGAGCTGCGCGCGGGCCAGGCTCGTAGCGTCCGAACGGGTGGGGTTGGGAAGCGACGCGGCTCTCTGCCGGGGCATGCCTTCCACATCGGGTTTGGTAAGCAGGGCGATCAGCCCGGTCACGTACGCCTTTTGCAGGTTGCGCCTGTAGATGTCGATCGGCTTGCGGGAGGGCAGTTCTGAGAACACGCCTTTTTTCAGGTCGTGCAGGTAGTCCGACGCTTTATATGCAGTGGCGTCCAGCGCTTCCGCAGACAACATTTTGTTGAGGGTGGAAGTGCTCAGCAGGCGGGCCAGCACGCCTTCCTGGCGCGCCAGGATGAGGGTGGGCGCGTCCGCCTTGATCCTGGTCAGGATGTC
>JBQCFV010000709.1:0-3535 GCA_051958695.1 Chitinophaga sp.
AATGTTCGCCTGGTAGATCAGCGGCTCGCCGCCGCGCGTGATCCTGTAAGCCCAGCCGTGTTGTGTTCTTTCAACGGCCAGCCGCAGCACGGGCTGCCGGCGGCAGGCCAGCAGACACAATGCCGCGGATAACATGCATAGTTTCCTCATCCCTAATATTTGATTATGAACGGTCAGTCTTTTTCATCGTACGTTTCATCAGGATCAAAACTATGCGTGTCGTCGAAATAGCTGCCGCTGCTGCGCCCGGTGGAAAGGTACGCTACGTTCTTCAGCGTAAACCCTACCGCGCCGGTGCGCGCCGCGCCTTCAAATTCACGCATCTGCGTCCAGAGATCGGTTACGGGATCGTACTCCCAGGTCTGTTTGGAAACGCCGCCCTTGGTGCCGGTGCTGATGTATGCTTTGTTGTTTTTCACGAACACGGCTGCGTTACTGCAGGCGATGTCGTAGTCGTCGTCGTAATCCTGGTCGTCGTCTGTATTGGCGATGTCCCTCATCGGCACCCAGTCATCTTCATCCGCCTTGTACATCCAGAAATCGACTTTGTTCTCGCCGTTGTTCACGCCGGTGGCTATATATGCGATGTCCTGTATCACGAAAGCCACTGCCTCCGAGCGTTTGGAGCCTTCAAAGGAACGCCGGCGGTACCATTTGTCTTCCGCGGGCACGTATTGCCAAACGTCGTTCAGACCGCCCTGCTCCCACCCTGTAGCGACATATCCTTTGTCCTTTACGGCAAATGCTACGGCATCTTTCCGCGAAAGATCGCGCGAGGCATTTTCGGGATCTTTCAGCGGCGCCGTTTTTTCCCAGTAACCTTTCGAGGGCGAATACGACCAGAAGTCGCTCAGCCTGTACCCGTTCTCATTCTGCCCCGTGCCTACATACCCGGTTTCACCCACCACGAAAGCCACGGCGCCGCTACGCGCGTCAGCGCCTTCGGGCAGGTCGGCGATCTGCGTCCAGCCGAGGTTTTCGGTGAACTTCATAAAGTCGCGCAGGTAATCCCCGTCCCTGTTGATGCCGGTGCCAAGGTAAGCGGTGTCACCGATCACGAATACGACCGCTTCGGCGCGCTGGTCGCCGGAAAGCTCCGGGTATCCCTTCTTCCAGTTGCCGTTGTCATCGTCGGATGAATCGTCTTTTTTACATCCCGCCAGCATGGCCGCGAGTATCCAGCAATAAATTCCTGCTTTCTGCATACAATAGTTTTTTTTAACACGGCCAAAATTATCCGGGTAACTGTTATGGGTAGTTTAAAATAGACGGATAACGGCCATTTGCGGACGAATAAGCCGTTTTTGTCTGCCAATCGCAACCTTTCCCCGTTTTGCCCTTCCACCCGCCCATACCGGTCTTTCAGCGCATTCGCCGGGAAATATGCGGGTATGATCGGTAAAAAAACGGCGCCTGCATATTACCGGACATCAGCGCGGCCGAAGCTGGTTATCATTGCGCCACTATGCAACTGACGAACCATTGCTTTATGAAGCGGTTGACCATGCTGGCCGCAATGGCCTGTCTTGCCGCTTGCGACAAAAGCGGATTCCATTACGACAATATCATCGACAACGGCGGGAACGTGCAATATTCTTTACTGGATTCGCTGCAGGTGCAAATGCGTACCGTACAGCTCGATTCCGTGCGCACTTCCGGTACGGGCAAAGGTCTGATCGGCCGCTACGACGATCCGCTGTTCGGGGAATTTGCATCCGGCACAACCTTCCGCCTCGGTCTTCCTTCCGAAACCGATCCCGGGCTGCGCGCCATTTACGATTCGGTGGAGCTGGTCATTCATCCCGACGGGCATTATTACGGCGACACCCTTCCGCCGCAGCGCTTCCAGGTATTCCAGCTCCTCCGCCCGCTCACGCTGCCCGAAGATTATGCGGCGTTATACAGCCACCAGCAATTCGCGGTAACCGCCACGCCGCTCGCCGACGTTACGCAGTACATCCGGCCCGCTTCAGGCAACGCCGTACACCTGAGAATGGACCAGCAGTTCGGGGAAGCGCTGTTTGAAATGGTGCGCAACAAATCGGATGAAGTGATGAACGAAGATTACTGGCGCGATCATTTCAAAGGACTCAGCATCCGCGGCGTGAACAACTCCGCCGTGTTCAGATTGAACATGAGCGATACTTCGGTGATCATGCGCATTCATTATCATATTGTGAAAGAAACGGTGGAAGAAAAAACGATCGACTTCCGCATGAATCTCCCGGAGCTGCAATTCAATTCATTTCAGTATGACCGCAGCGGCACGCCTATCGAGGGTTTGCAGCCAGGTGCAGCAGGTATTGCCGGCGAAGCGGCGGGCAACCGCGTTTTTATACAGCCGCTCACCGGCGCCCTTGCGCGGATCGATTTCCCGACGATCTCCGCATTGAGGGAGCTTGGCCGTTACGGCCGCATCATGCAGGCGGAGCTGGTCGTTAAGCCGGACAACGGCACGCTGAAAGATCACCCGCTGCTGCCGCGGCTCACGCTGATGATCGCGGATAAAAAGAACGCCGTAGCGCAGGGCGATACCATCAGCAATGCAAACGGTGTGCTGTACGGCGATCTGCGGGCGGACAAACTTTATCCTGAAAACAACCAGTACTCCTGGGACGTAACGGAATATTGCCGCGCCATGATGACGGCAGATGAATACAACTACCGCGGCCTGCTGCTGGCGCCGCCTTTCAGCGAGTTTCACACGCAGCTCAACCGGCTGGTAACGGGCGACGGCGGTAACAAAAACTACCGCGCGCAATTAAAAATCTATTATCTCTTATACGAATGACGCGAACCTACACGATCGGTTGTTGCATGATGCTGCTGGCCATGCAGGCGCAGGCGCAGAAAGGCGTCAATTCCCTGTATTCGGCTTACGGTATCGGCGACCTCGAAGAAAAAGATTACAGCCGCAACTTTGCCACCGGCAGCGCGGGCATCGCAAGGTCTTCCGGCAATTTTCTGAACGAGCTGAACCCCGCTTCCTATGGCCGCATACCCATGGAAACCTTCTTTTTTGAAGCGTCCGTGGCGGCTAAAAGCATCCGGTACAGCAGCTCCGAGATCAGCCAGCCCGCGGGCGATATTTCATTCAAACGTTGTGCGCTGGGCTTTAAGGTGAACAAGCGATGGGGGCTCAGCTTCGGGCTGACGCCGTACAGCCGCACGGATTTCAAGCTGGTGAACAATACGCACATGGCAGGCACCGGCGCGGAAATACAGAACGCCGTGGAAGGCAGCGGCGGCATCACCCGGCTGTATTTTTCAAACGGTTTGAAGATCACGAAGAATTTTTACGCCGGCTTGTCGTCCGCGCTGCTCTTTGGCCCGGTTACGGTCACGGACAGTCTTGGCAATAACGAGATACGTTCTGAAAAACGTTCGTTCTATCATGGCTTCAATTTCACCGCGGGCTTGCAATATACCGGCAGAACGGGCGATTGGGACATCGGCGCGGGCGCCACCTACCGCTGGCAGACACGGCTTGGCAGCGACGTGGAAATGGCGATCCGCGATGCGTACGACAATATCC
>JBQCFV010000710.1:0-2154 GCA_051958695.1 Chitinophaga sp.
CAGCACGTTGAGGAACTGCGGGATCTCGTCGAGGTTGGTTTTGCGCAGGATGCGCCCGATGCGCGTAAAACGTTTGTCGTTGCGCGTGGCCTGCCTGTTGTTCGCGTCTTTGTTCACATACATGCTGCGCAGCTTCAGGCAGCGGAACGTTTGATTGTTGCGCCCCGTGCGGTGCTGGATGAAAAACACCGGCCCTTTGGATTCCAGCTTGATGAGAATGGCCAGGAGCGGAATAAGCCAGCTCAGCAGGAAGATAGCGACCAGCCCGCTGAACACGAGCTCGAACAGCCGCTTGCGGATCTGGTTGGCCAGGTCGTCCAGCGGTTCGGAGCGCAGCGAAATAACGGGGATGTTGTTGAAGTAGTCCACGTAGATCTGCCGGTTCACGAACATCTTAAAATCCGGCACAAAACGGAAATGGATGAAGTGCTGCTCCGCTTCGTACGCCAGCGTGTAGAGATACGGGTTTTCTTCGGGTGAAAGCGTGGAATAGATCTCACGGATGTTGTTGCTTTTTGCGTACGGCACGCATTCTTTCAGGTTGCCGATCACGGGGTAGTACGACAGCTCGTTCACGTTGTTGTATTCTTCAAAATACCCTTCGAACTTCAGGTTGCTTTTTTCGGTAACGAGGTTGTCCGCCAGCTTTTTGGACATTTCATTATACCCGAGTATCACCATTTTCCGTTCCACGTCCTTGCTTTTGAGGATGGAATTGGTGACCCAGAAAAAGATCAGCCGGTTCACCACCGCCATTACGGAAAAGAGGGTGCAGTACATGATCACGAAAAAACGCGAATACAGTTCCCCGTAGAGAAAAAGGAACAGGAGCAGCATCAGCAGGTAGAACACAAGCGCCTGCACGGTTTTGCGCGCCATTTTTTCGTAGCTCAGCTGCTGGGTGAGCGCGTAAATGCCGGTGGTGTACAGGCTGATGGCCCATGCGACGTTGGACACGAGCAGGAAAGCGTCCGCGCCGTTGTGTATGTGCAGGTCGTACTGGCGCAGGCCGAAGCCCGCCACAAAAAATATGGCGTTGAGCCAGATAAAATCCAGCACGATGATCTGTATGAGACTGATCTTTAAAAAACGGCTTAACATGGCTGCAGATTACGGTGTACGACAATTTCTTCAAACCGGCCCATTACGCCGGAAATGGCAAGATGCTCGGCGGCATAGGCGCGTGCGTTGCCGGTAATGCCGGTATTGCAGCCGCCTACTGCAAGCGCCACGCCTTCGTTGAGCGCCTGCTGGTCTTCCGCTTTCACAAGTATGCCCATCTGGTATTTCTCCACCAGCGCATGCAGCCCGGAACCGGGATTGGCGGTCACCAGCGCCAGCCCGCCCACGGCGAGTATGGTGCTGAGCTTGGAAGGCATTACGAGATCGGATGCGCCGGCCTTTGTATCACGAGGTGCACGTCCGCCATGTTGAGAAAACGGTTGAACCGCTCGAAGGGCTGGATGGGATAGAACACGACGTTCTCCAGCTGCATTTCCGCCGCCATTGTTTCCAGCCTGGATTTGTACGGGCCTGAACCGCAGATCACGAAGCGCAGGTCGGGCCGGTTACGCATGGCCTGCGCCGTGTGAAGGATCGCTTCCAGCCCCTGTTTTTCACCGATGGCGCCGGAGTATAAGATCACTTTATCGGAAGGAGAGAAGCCGTATTCTTTTTTCAGCGCGTCTTTTCCGTCCACGGGGAAAAACAGCGAGGTATCCACCCAGTTGGGGAAGAACTGCACGGGCCTTTGCACTTTCAGCGCGATGCGCTGTACCATGCCGTCCGAAATGCTGCTCACCACGTCCGCGCGTTTCAGGATAAAACGCTCCACGCCAAACAGCGCGCTGATGAGCTTTGGCGAGCGGATCATGCCGAGGTCGCGCGCGGCTTCGATCTGCAAGTCCTGTATATGATAAAGGAATTGCGCGCCGCGCAGCTTTTTGTAAAGCACCGCCAGCAGCCCCAGCTGGAACGACGGGGCCAGGTGATCACGAGGTCGTGTTTTTTGGCGGGGAGGAGCTGCAGTAGTTTGAAGAACGCGGCGATGGAGAACGACAGGTCGAGCAGCATTCTTTTTTTGCCGGTAGGCTGCGCGGGTACGTATTGCGGACAGCGGTACACGGTGAGCCGCCCGTTGCGGCCGGTCTCTTT
>JBQCFV010000711.1:0-2596 GCA_051958695.1 Chitinophaga sp.
CTGGGAGCGGGAAAAGATCCTTTCTTTTGGAGCGTTCGTCGTGTCCATAAAATGTTTTCGTAGTGTGTGTTTGAATGAGATTGGGCTCAACCGGGCAGTTCCTCGCAGAAGAAACCTTCGCGGCTGACGAGTTGAATGACCTTTTCAGGCGTGAGCTCGGACGCTTCGATACGGAGCACTTTGTCCGTGTCTTCGCGGTCCACGTTCCATTTCAGCACGCCGGGCTCTTTTTCCAGCACGGGGCCGATCTGCCGGAGGTCTTTTTTGAACCGGATGTTGGTGCGGAACACCAGTACTTCGGGGGTGGTTGTGATAGTTGTGTGCATGGTCGTTAGCATTTAGTCAGGTTATACAATGTGGTCTTTATGGTTTGAGCGCTTTTAAAACGAGCTGCAAGGCCTGTTCCATATTCTCTTCGGTGAACGTGTATTTTTTGTGCCCGAAGGATTTTTCCTGCGTATGGAACTTGATGAGCTGGTACAGCGGCGCGTACGCCACGGCCCAGTATACTTCGAACGGCAGCGGGATCAGCTCGTTGCGCGATACGGCGTTATGATAAAATTTGCCCATCACCTCCTTGAAGGAGATATAGATGGTCTGGGCCACCTTGTCGTAAAGATGCGAATAGCGCATTTTTTCGATGAATTGCACATGGAGCGGGTTTTCCAGGAAATACCGCGCCCGGTTCTGCCATTGTTTGCGCAGGCCTTCCTCAAAACGCATCTCCGGGTCAAAACCTTCCAGGCTTTCCTTCAGCATTTGCGCGGAAACATGAATGGTCACCTGAAGGATCAGGTCTTCTCTGTCCTTAAAATAAATATAAATAGTGGCGGGAGACACGCCCGCCGCTTTGGCCAGCTTGTTCACCCCAAAACCGTCCAGCCCTTCCCGTACCACCATTTCGATGGTTTTCTGGTGAAGCAGGCAGATCTTGTTTTCATCTCTTGTACGCATCGGGCACAAAGATAAGTGAGCGTTCGCTTATTTATAACATCTTTTTTTCACTGGATAAAAAAAGCCGGAACCGCCCTTTGCTGAAAGGGTGGTCCCGGCTGCTTTGCGCCCGGTTCCCGGATAAGCCCTGTTACGCCGCGAGGCTCCCTGGGGGCAGGCCGGCCCTGGCAGACCGTTTACGCAGTACTGAGCCATTTCCTGCGAGGCGTTGCGGGGAAACGGCCGTGCCCCCGGGAATATGCGGCGAAAACAGCATTTCCTTTTCCCGGAATATTGTTGAAAACATGCAGCAGCCACACGGCGGAGCAATACCGCGATAGCCGGCGGAAACCGGGCATGCGAACGGATTATTCATTCCCATGCGGCGGCCGCATGCAGATGTGATCTTACCCGCGGCAGGTAGCAATGAAGCCGGTGGTCTTGGAAACTGGTACGGATACACGTTTTCCCAACCGTCAGGTGAAAAGATGACATTAGCGTTTAAATGAAATAGGGGGTGGATGCTTTGCAGGGAGGGTGGAAAATGGCGTTCGCCCCGGTGTAACTGTACAGGCTGGGCAGCATGCCGGTTTCGGGGCGGGAAGGAAGCAGCCGGGGCAGGGCGATGGTTTCAGTGGAAACAGGCACATAGTCCTGCACTTTTAATACCACGGGTTTCGCCTGCATCTGCTGGTCCCCGGAATAATCGTCGCCAAACGTAGCGGCCAGGTGCCGGATACATTCGCAGTCCACGGCAAGACCGGTATGCTGCGCGAGATAAGTAGACACCACGCATTGCACGTATCCGGTAAGCCGGGTAGCGTACTGCATGCCGAGGGCCGCAAAAAGACATATGGCGAGCAATGGACGCAAAGCGTAGTAAATATAGTGAAAATATTGTAAGTGAGGACCGGATTTTCCCGAATGCGTATAAAGTTTTCCCGATACGAGTTGCCGGGGAGGGGCGGCTTTCGGATTTTTGCAATGAAAGATCAGAAGCCGATAATGAAGAAAATAATAGGGAAAGTACACCTCTGGCTCGGGTTGGCGTCCGGGCTGGTGGTATTTATCATCAGTATCACCGGGTGCCTGCTGGCATTTGAATGGGAATTACGCAGCCTTTTTTCGGGCTCGTATTTTCATACCGAGCCGCAAGCGGGTGTACAGCTCCTGCCGCCTTCCGTATTGCGCGGTATCGCTGAAAAGCAGGTGCCGGGCAAACCGGCCAACGGCATCAATTACGGCGGCGATAATTACAGCACGGTGGTGCAGTTCTATGGCGGCGAGCCCGAATATTACAACCAGGTGTTCATGAACCCCTATACCGGCGAAGTGCTGAAAGTGTGGGACGCCAAAGACGATTTTTTCCGCATCGTACTCGAAGGGCATTTTTACCTCTGGCTGCCGCATGAGATCGGTCAGCCTATTGTGGCGTACGCCACGCTGATATTCTTCGTGATGCTCGTTACCGGCATGGTGCTCTGGTGGCCGAAGAACAAGGCCGCGCGCAAACAGCGTTTTTCCGTTAAATGGGATGCGAAATGGCGCCGGCTCAATTACGACCTGCACAATGTGCTCGGTTTCTACGCGATGGCCGTAGCGCTGGTGCTGGTGATCACCGGGCTGGTGTGGGGTTTTGAGTGGTGGAGCAATTCGCTGTATT
>JBQCFV010000712.1:0-6829 GCA_051958695.1 Chitinophaga sp.
ATTCAGCAGGTCGAGGTCGATCGCGTCGCCGTGCTTGAGCTTGTTCTCCACCATCGTCTCGGTGTCTTCCAGCAATTTGATGTTCGCGTTCTGCACCTTGATATTGTCCTGCAGGAAAGCGATCGCGAGATATACGTTCGCCACCTGGTAGGCCAGCTTTTCGCGCGTTTCGGCCGTCTGCACGTTCAGCAGGCTGGCCTGCGCCTCGCTTTGTTTGATCTCGCTGCCCGATTTGCCGAAGTCCAGCAACAGCTGGCGCGCTTCCACGCCTGCGTTCAGGTTTTCAGAAGGTACCGGCTGGAACAGGAAGTCGCTGCCCGGGAGCGCGATCTTCGGCACCGGGAAAGTATGCAGGTAACTGGCCACGCCGTTCACTTCCGGCAGACGGCTGGCTTTTGCCAGCGTAGTTTTGTCCGCAGCGATCTTCTGCTGCGTTTCCATCGCTTTCAGTTCGGAAAAATGATCGAACGAATGATGGACCAGCGCCTTCAGGTCGTCCGGCGCCTGTTGCGCGGAAACCTTTACGGCGGAAACGGTCAGTATAATGAATAATAACTTTTTCATCGTTGTCAGGATTTATAATTAGTGCGCATGTTCGGCCGCTTCTTTCATGGCGTTTGCGCTTAAGTTTTGTTTTTTCACGAATAACATCAGGGGCAGCACGCATATAAAAAAGATGCCCACGATGCGGAACGCGTCGAGATAAGTGAGCACGTACGCCTGCCGGGTTACGATACCGTCGAGGATGTGCAGGCCCACCTGGTGCGCGTCCAGCGGGTTCACGCCTTTCGCGATGAGGCCGTTGGCGGTCTGGTTCATTCTTTCCACTGCCTGCGGACTGTCAGGTGTGACGTAGTTGAGCAGCTGCACGCGGTGCTCGGAATACTGGCGCGCCACGTACGTATTCATAAACGCGATGCCGAACGAGCCGCCCAGCTGGCGGAGCATGTTGTTGATCGCGATACCCTGCGGCATTTGCAGCGGCGTAAGGCCGGATACGGCCTGGTTGGTAAGCGGCACGCTCAGCATGGCCGCGCCAAACCCGCGCAACAGCAAGGGGAAGAAGAAAAACATTATCCCCGCTTCGGCGCTGGCGCCGCTCATCCAGAAACAGAAAATGGCGAAGAAGAAAAACCCGCAGGTGATGAGGTATTTCGGCGCCACGCCGCGCTGTATCAGCTTACCAACGATCGGCATCATGATGGCGGCCACGATGGCGCCGGGGAACAGCGATTCGCCGGTAAGCGTGGGCGTGAAGTTCATCACGCGCTGCATCCACACGGGGTATACGAACATGGAACAATACATGCCCAAACCCATGATGAACGTGAGCAACGTAGTGATCGCCAGCGTGCGGTTCCGCAACACGTGCAGGTTCACCGCTGGCGCCTCCGTTCGCAATTCCCACCAGATAAACAGAACGAACGCTATTACCGCCGCAACGGTCAGCACGATAATGTGCGTAGCGGCGAACCAGTCTTCCGACTGCCCTTTTTCAAGAATGTACTGCAGGCTGCCCACCCATACGATCAGCAGCAGGATGCCGATGTAATCGATCTTGATCGCCTTCCGGTCGATATTGTATTCATGCGGCTGCTTGTCGATATAATTGAATACGAGGAAAGCCGCGATGATGCCGACGGGCACGTTGATGTCGAAGATCAGGCTCCAGTGGAAGTTGTCTACGATCACGCCCCCCAGTGTAGGCCCGATGGTGGGGCCGATGATCACGCCCATGCCGAAGATCGCCGCGGCAATGGGTCTTTCGGATATCTCGAACGTATCAAAAAGAATGGACTGCGAAGTGGATAACAACGCGCCTCCGCCCACGCCCTGCAGGAACCTCCAGGCCACCAGCTCCCAGAGCCCGCCGGAGTTTCCGCACATGTAAGAGGAGAATGTAAATATGATGATGGATGCCAGGTAATAATTTTTCCTGCCAAAATAAGAAGCGAGGAAGCCGGTCATCGGTATCACGATCACGTTGGCGATCGCGTATGCCGTAATGACCCACGACGCGTCTTCGATAGTGGCGCCGAGGTTACCGCTGATCTGCGAGAGCGCCACGTTTACGATCGTGGTGTCTATCAGCTCGAGCATGGTAGCCGAGATCACCGTGGCTACAATGATCCACTTGGCAAATCCTTTCGGTTTGGGTGACATACGCTAGTATTTTAAGGCCACTTCTACGCTCAGGCCAGCACGCAGCTTGTCGAGATATTGGTCTGCATTATCAATCAGTATCTTTACGGGCACGCGCTGCACGATCTTTACGAAGTTGCCGGTAGCATTGTCCGGCGGAAGCAGGGAAAATTTTGCGCCCGTTGCGCGGGAGATGGCGGACACATGCCCGGTGAGCTTCAGGTCTTCGTAACCGTCCACTTCTATTTCCGCGTCCTGCCCTACATGAATGTTGGCCAGCTGCGTTTCCTTGAAGTTCGCCACGATGTAAAAACCGTTCTCGTCCACGATAGTGAAAAGGCTCTGGCCGGCCTGTACGAACTGGCCCGGCTCGATGTTCTTTTTACCGATGCGGCCGGTGATGTTGGCGGAGATGGCGGTGTAACCGAGCTTGAGCTTCATTTGTTCCACGGCTGCTTTGCGGCTGTCTACCAGCGCTTCGGCCTGCGCCACTTTTTCGGCGGCCACCTGTACGGAGGAGCGGGCAAGCGTGATGTTGTCCTGCGCGGCCTGGTACTGTCTGTCGTTGGTAAGGCTGGTGGCTTTGGTATCGTCCAGCTGGCGGTTTGTGATAGCCTGGTCGTTGAACAGGCTTTGATCGCGGTGAAGGTCAGACTGCGCTTTTTCTTTTTTTACGAGCGCTACCTGCGCGTTGGCTTCCGCTACGCGGATAGACGCAGACGCGTTCACCTGGTTGGCTTTGGCAGTGGCCAGGTCCGCGAGGGCCTGCTGGTAATCGGCTTCAGCCTGCTGCAGCGCGATGCGGTATTCCTCATCGTCGATCACCAGCAGCGAATCGCCTTTTTTTACATTGCCGTAATCCTGAACGTAGAGATTTTTTACATAACCGGCCACCCTGGAGATAACGGGCGCGGCATGCCCTTCAACCTGCGCGTTGTCCGTCGTTTCGTGGTGGCGGGCGTACAGCCATATTTTCACCCCGAAAATGGCCCCGGCTATGAGAATGCCGATGAAGATAAGGCGCACGACTAATTTACCCTTACGAGGGTTCGCATTTGCTGTTTCCATTGTAATGTGTGTTTTATCAAAGGGTATTTTCAAATACCGGACGCAAAGGTAAACCAAGTTTACCAAATAGACAAATTGGTTGACTATCGGGGAAAAAATATTAACTTTATAGTGACAAAAGGGCTATTTTAGGCTGCACTGTACCGAAACAGCGTATAGATATGACTACAACTGAATTAGACAAAAAACTGGAAGAGATCGTTGCCAGGAGGCCCCGCCTGCTGGTAAAGCTCATCAGCATCGTCAAGAAGGATTTTGACGCGCGCATCACCAGTTATCTGCAACAGAACGGTTACAAGGATTTCAAGATGGGGGACATGGTGCTGTTGGTGAACATTTCTACAGAAGGCATCATCAACAACGAGCTGGCCAAAAAGGCGCGCATTACCAAACAAGCCATGAGCAAAGTGGTAAAGAACCTGGAGGCCACGGGGTTTATTTATACGCGCAAGCATGAAACGGACAACCGGGCTACGGTCATTTTTCTCAGCGACAAAGGCAAACAGCTGGTGATAGACGTTTCGGGCGCGGTGCAGGAGATCACGTCATTTTATACGGGCATTATCGGGGAAAAGGACGCGGAGCAGCTGCGGGATATTCTTTTCAGGCTGGTGGAAGGTATTTTTCCCACCGGTGTGGAGGCAGAACGCAAATCAACCCCTCCGCCGCCAGAAAATAACAGCGGCCAGTAATACTGCAACAGCCGCTATCCAATACCATAATTTATTTCCAACGGGTTTTTCCGGCACTATCGTTTGAGGGTGGCCGATGTAGGTGAGCGCCGCCCAATAATACGGCAGTTTCAGCTGCTGGCTGGCTTTTTCGTTCCCAAGCCATTGCATTTTGGCGTGATGCAGCGCCGTGGCCGGGTCCGCCGCGTTGCGCAGCTGATCGTAAAAATCGCCGGTAAGGCTGGCGGCCGTGGCGTCGTGCAGATTCCAGAGGCCCGCCACGATGCCGGTAGCGCCGGACGTAGTGAACTCGCGCGCCAGACTGATGATCCCTTCCCCTTCCGCCATCATGCCCTGGCCCGTTCTGCATGCGCTTAATACGATCAGGCCGGGGTGAAACTTCCGCGCATACAATTCAAACAGGTAAAAAGGCCCGTCCGCCAGCTGGATGGCGGGCAATTGCTGATCGCCTTCGAGCGAGGCATGCGTGCTGAGATGCAGGATGCCGCCGTTGCCCAGCTGCTTCCTGAAAGCGGCCAGCGTGGCTTCGCCGTCTTTAAAATATACGCCGCCCACGCTGGCATGCACGGCTTCGTATTCTTTTTCAACGGCGGGAAGACCGGCCGCGGAAATAAAGAACCCGGTCAGTTTTGCCTGCCGTCCGCCAGCATCGGGGGATTGCCGCCGCCAGGTTTGCAGCGAGTACGCGAGGCCGGTAACGGTTTGTTTCAGCAGGAAAGGCCACTGCGCGGTATTCCGTTTGTACACGCTGTCTGTCACCAGCGCGTCGAAAGGCAGGTAACCGAACCAGCCGTCCGGGATCAGGAGGTAACGCGGCGCTACTTTCCCGTTCCAGAGCCATTGAAAGATCGTATATGCGTCACCGTAATAAGATGCAGGTTTGTTCTGCATGGCGGCGGGGCCGTTGTGAAAATAAGTGGTGACGAAGTGTTGCAGGAAAAGCTGCTTCCCGCTCCCGTCTTCGAGGCGGCGCACCGACCGGATGCCTTCGCTGGTGATGTCCATCACGTAAAGATGCGCTTCGCCGGAAAACAGGCTTTTTACCGTGAGGCCTGCGGGAATGTCTTTTTCGGGATGCAGATCGGGTTGCTGGACGGGCTCGAAATAGCCGGGGTATTTTTTCCGTATCTGTACCTGCAATTGCGAAAGATCGTATGCGAGCGCGTCGCGCGCGGCGTTTTTGTCGCCTGACACGGCGGCTTCGCGGTCGTAATACGCCAGTGCCTGCTGCAGCCGCCGTTGTTCGTCGAGCAGGGAATCCTTCATGCCCAGGCGCCCCTGCTGCATGTTAAACACCTGCTCCTGCAACAGTACCTGCGCTTTGCTTTTTTCCATGATGTGCAGCATGGCCTGAGCAAAGGTTTTATCATGACCGCGCTCCCATAAAAGGTAGGCGGCGTTCATCGCTGTTTCGGCCAGCGCGTGGCTTTGCCGCTGGTGCAGCAGGCGGGTGGCGCGGCTGAAAAATTCCCGCCGCAGTTTTGCTTCGATGTCGAATATCAGGAGGTAGCCTTCCAGCGCTTCTTCCATTCTGCCGGCGTCAATCAGCGCGTCCGCGCGGCCTTCGATGGCGTCGGCGATGGTAAAGTCGCCATAAAGTTTGTTTTTGGCGGGCCAGCCGGAGATGTGGCCGGGTATCATGTATTGTAAAGCGCGATCGAAGGGGCGGAGCACGTCTTTGCCGATGCTTCGCGGGGTTGCGGGAGACATTTTCTTCCGCTCAAGTTTCGCATCGCCAAGCGCCGCTTTCCCCTGTTTCACCAATACCCTGGCCTTTTCGCGGTTGCGGGCATGGGGATAATATTTGTCCAGCGTAGCCAGTGATCTCGCGTTCCAGTTTTCCGCCTCCCGGTATTTTTTCTTCAACATCGCCACATCGCCGTTCGCTTGTTGTACGGAAGCGAGCCAGTAACCGGCGTTTTCATCGCGCAGCACTTCGGGGCGCTGTAAAATGTGCAAGCCCTGCGCAGCATGTACCGCAGCGCTGTCGGGCATTTCCTTCCGGATATAAATTTCAGCGAGGGACGAATGCAGCAAACCAGCGATGCTGCTGCCTGCGGGCGCAGCCTGCAAACCGGTGAGCGCATGATCGCGCGCAATATCAAAATGCTCCTGCATGAGGCAGGTGACGGCCAGATTGCTGCAGGCGGCGGCGATCTGCTGCGGATCGTTTTGCCGGCGCGCGATGTCCAGCGCCCGCTCCTGGATGATGCCCGCGCGTTCATAGTCGCCGAGGCGGGTGTAATTGTTGCCCAGCGGCTTCAGGATATACTCCAGTATATCCGTGTCCGTTATAGCATGCTGATTGTAATAGCGGTAAGCGTTTTCGTAAGCGGCTACGGAGGGCAGGATGTTACCGGTGAATAGCTGGTAATAGCCCTGGTAGGTGAGCATGTCCAGCCAGGCAGCGTGTTCGGTTTCGTTGCGCGGCGAACGCCACGCGCGTTTTCCGAGGTTGGCGAGCAGCGGGAGTCTTTGTGATGGAAGTTCCGCAGCGTAGTCCATTTGCAGGTAGAGCCATTCGGCGAGGGCGTCGTTTCTTTGGAGCGAATCCGCAATGCGGGCGAGTTGAGCGGGAAGATGAAGTGAATCACCGAGGGTATCCTGTTTCTTCAGCCTATCAGTCGCGCGAGCCTGTACAGGTGGAAGATAGAGTGGACAACCAAGACCATCCGCGACGCGGAAGCAGCAAAGAAACAGGACGATATATCGCAGGCGGGACATCTGGTATTAAAGATAGGATACCTGCGGTATATTTGGTTATTCACCGGCACACCTGGTACTTCATCCTCAAAACCTCCACATCCCATAAAAAAACACCCGCTGCTGCGAATCCTTCAGGTACTGCAGCACCCTCACACCCAACGAAGGCCCTGCCCGTACCATCCCCAGGTTGATATCCGCGAACAAGGCTCCGTCCGCCGCCG
>JBQCFV010000713.1:0-2166 GCA_051958695.1 Chitinophaga sp.
TAAGCCGCAGCAGGCTGTTCTTGAGGATGAAGAAACCGGAATAGCGGTCGAGATTGGTGGAGTTCGTCTTGGCTTCGGGATTGGTGCCGAAGTCGTCCTGCACGTCCGCGATGCCCAGCGAAGTGTACAGGCGTTTGCCCAGCTTGCCGCTCACGGGATAAGGTTTGCCGCTCCACACCACGGATTTTTCAAAACGCGGGTCGCGGTTCTCCCAGTAGCTTTGCAGGAACTGTTCTTCTGTTTTGTAATAAGGACTGCTGGCGTCGTTGTAACGTTTGCCGTCTTTCATCGGGAACATTTTTACCATTTCCCAGGTGGGCACTGCGGAAGCGGGACCGCGGCTTTCGGAGCCGGGGCGCACGCCGTTATCCCATGCCGCCGTTTTGCTCGGGTATTGATTGATCACGGCAAACACGGTCTCGGGGCCTTTTTCCACGAGCGCGATATTGCTGTAATCGTCCACAAGGCGGTAGCCCAGCGTTTTCAGATCGTCGTACGCTTTTTTGTTGGCGGTGTAGGCAGCGGCCCAGTCTGCATTGTTCCAGGGGTTGCTTGCATGGAACTGCGGAGACGCTTTGTACAGCAGCACTTTTGCTTTGAACGCGAGCGCAAAGGCGGCGTCTATCCTCCCATAGTCCGGCGAAGATGCGAGGATGTGCTCGGGCAGCAGGCTGATCGCTTCGTCCAGGTCCTGGATGATGAAGTCAAAACATTCAGCGGTGCTGTTGCGCGGAACGTACAGATCGTCCGCGTCTTTATCCTGCGGCACTTTTACGTACGGTATCCCGCCGTGGTAACGCACCATGTTGAAATACAGGAACGCGCGCAGGAACAGCGCCTGGCCGGTAATGCCGTCTTTGGCGGTTTTGGTGAGCTTGCCGTTGTTCACGTCTACCAGCGCCTGGTTGATGAGCCTTGCGCGTTCATAATCCCAGAGCTTGTAGTTGCCGTTGGTGATGGTGATGTAGTCTTTGGGGAACGCGATGCCGATCACCTCTTCCGAGGTGCGGTCGGCCGAAGCGGTCCAGTTCCCGAACAGCGAGTAGAGGTTGGCGATGTAGGCGTTGGCGAGATTTTCGTCGTTCCACACCTGGTCGGGATCGTAGTTGTTGATGTCTTCTATATCGAGCACTTTTTTACAGGATGCGAACATGCCGGCAAAGAGCGCGAGCGCTATTATTGTCTTTTTCATAATCATGCTTTTTAGAACTTGATGTCTGCACCGAAGGTGAACGCTTTCATGACCGGGTAGGAATCGTAGTTTTTCTGTTCCGGGTCATGGAACTCTTTCATGGCGGAGAAAGCGAACAGGTTGGTGCCGTTGAAATACAGCTGCGCGCTGCCGAGCCCTATCCTGTCTGTCCAGCTTTTGGGCAGGTTGTAGGCGAGGTTCAGCATTTTCATGCGGAAATAAGCACCGTTGCGAATCCAGAAGGAAGACGCCGCCGCGCCCGCTTCGGCCCATCCGCTCTGCCCTACGGGGCGGGGATATTTGCCGTTGGGCGTTTCGGGCGTGTACACATCGCCGGCCCATATCGGGTAATACGGGCGGATATTGGCGCCGTGCTGGCGCATGCCCGCTCCTTCCTGGTTGCTGATGATGCGGTCGTAAGAGGTCACGCCCTGGAAGAAGGTCTGCAGCGCCCAGTTTTTCCACGACACGTTGATGCCCATGCCGAAGTTGATGCGCGGCGTAGCGTTGGTGGAAAGCAATTGCACGTCGTTGCCGTCTATCTTGCCGTCCGGTCCGGGAGAAAAGGCGTCGCCGCGCACGTCCTCATACAGGAGCGCGCCGAGGTAAGGCGCACGGCCGAACTGGGTGAAACCTTTTGACAGCAGGGCGTCCAGCTCCTGCTGCGTACGGATGATGCCAAGCGATTTGTAACCGATGATCCTGTTTTCGGGCCGGCCGATGCGCGACTCGAAATTACGGTTGCCGCCGGGCGCCAACGCCGCGATCTCGTCATAAATATCCCACTGGTCTTTTGCATAGCCGAGATTACCGGTCACGGAATAATTGATCTTGTTGCCTGCCGCACGGTCGCGCCATTCGAGCGTCAGCTCGGCGCCTCTCCAGGAGCGGGCCGCATAGTTTTCCGGGGCCAGGTCCATGCCGTAGTTGTCCGGCAGCTTCACCTGGCGGGAGCCGAGGATGTCGGTCTCTTT
>JBQCFV010000714.1:0-2516 GCA_051958695.1 Chitinophaga sp.
AAATGTCATTTGTCTGAAAAATTTAGACGCAAACCTAGCAATTTATTACGAATTACGGCCGATCAATTTCGAAGATCAGCCATGGCTGGCCTTTGGGGGCGCCAGCAGCGAAAGCGCGACGTAAACGATGAACACAAAAGGCACTGCGGCATATTTCAGCAGGGGAATGCTTGCAATGGCAAGCGCCGCCAGCAGGAAGCGCGCCCAGTTATCCTTCAGGGAAAGGTTTTTGAACTTCAGGCTGATCATCGGGTGCGGGCTCACCATAAGGTAGCAGAGCGCGGCGATGATGCCGTACAATATCCATACGTTTTCCAGCAGATGCGCGAGGTTGTAAGGATTGTAGAGCATGATGAGCGGGAAGGAAGCCACGAGAAAACCCACGGCCGGCGTGGGCACGCCGATAAAATGTTCGCTCTGCCGCGTGTCCAGGTTGAACACTGCGAGGCGGTATGCGGCGAAGCAGGGCACCAGCAGGGCCGGCGCGAGGTTGAAGTAGGAAACGTCGAACACGTCCGGCGTTTGCAGGTAAGCGCTGCGCAGCAGGCGGAAAAGGATCATGCCCGGCACTACGCCGAACGACACTACGTCCGCCAGCGAATCCAGCTCTTTGCCCAGCGGGGAGGTCACTTTCAGCAGCCGCGCAACGAATCCGTCAAAAAAATCGATCACACCCGCCAGCACCACCAGCGCGGAGGCCCAGTAAATGGGTTCGGGGTTGGTGACGGTGTATTCCGTACCGTTAAATTCCGCGATATACTCCGGCGCATGCAAAATGAAGATGATGGCGAGCGTACCGCAAAAAAGATTGGAAAGCGTAAGGATATTAGGAATCTGTTTCATTGACCGGATTTTCTTCAGCAGGGGCCAAGTTATACATTTTGGCCGGTTGAAAAAAAGGCCGGCCATGAAGTTTCTGAACGTTCAGGCCGGCCCGTCTGCTGCTGTCAGCATTATTATTTTTTCATCAGGGCTTCGATCTCGTCCGCCGTGATGGGGATGTTCTTCATCAGGTCCACGTTGCCGCCGGATCTCACCCATACGTTGTTCTCGATGCGGATGCCCATTTTTTCCTCTTCGATATAAATGCCCGGTTCCACCGTCAGCACCGCCCCGTCAGGGATGGGCTGGAAAAAGGAAGGGCCGAGGTCGTGCACGTCCACGCCGAGGTGATGCGAAATGCCGTGGTACAGGTATCTGCGGTAGGCGGGCGTTTCCGGGTCCTGGTTTTTGATGTCCGCTTCCGTGAGCAGCCCCAGCTTTACAAATTCTTTTCCTGCTTCCACGCCGACCATCTCGTGGTATTTGCCGATGGTGAGCCCGGGTTTGAGGAGCGACTTGGCGTAATTGTGCAGGTGCAGGCAGGCGTTGTATACCTCGCGCTGGCGGGCGGTGAATTTTCCGCTGACCGGCACGGTGCGGGTAAGGTCGGCATTATAACCGCCGTAAGCCGCGCCGAAGTCCATCAGGATCACCTCGCCTTCTTTACACTCCTGGTTGTTGCTCACGTAATGCAGCGTACGCGCGCGGTCGCCCGACGCGATGATGGAGCCGTAAGCCTCGCCGGTAGCGCGGTTGCCCAGGAACTCATGCAATATTTCCGCGTGGATCTCGTGTTCGTATACACCGGGACGGATAAATTGCAGTAACCGCCGGAAGGTTTTTTCCGTGATGTCAATAGCTGTTTGCATCACGGCAATTTCTTCTTCCGTTTTTACCGCGCGCAGCTCTTTCAGGATGCGGGCGGCGCGGAGGTAATTGTGCAGCGGGTAGCGGCTGCGCAGCTCCTGCGCGTAACGGTAATCCCTTACGGGCACGAGGTTCGCTTTACGGTTATTTTCGTTGGTATTGAGGTAGATGTTGGCCGCTTCGTGTATCCAGGGCTGCAGCTGGCCGTCGAGCGAATCGAGCCATACGATGGTCTCGATGCCTGAAATGGCCTGCGCTTCCTCGCGGCGGAGGCGGTGGCCGTCCCATTTTTCTTTCAGCTCGTTGGGTCTTACGAGCACGAGCACTTCGCGGTATTTCGGATCGGGATTATCGGGGAAAAGCACCAGCATGGTATCTTCCTGGTCGATGCCGGTAAGCCAGTACAGATCGGCATTCTGGCGGAAAGGATGAAGCGCGTCGCCATTGGTGGGCAGTTCGTCATTGGAATTGAAGATAGCGATGGAATCGGGCTGCATTTTCGCGGTAAACCGTGCACGGTTCTTGATAAAGATCTTCTGATCGAGTGGCAGGTACTTCATTGTTGTATTTTTTGTCTTGGAGGATCAAACTTACCGGAAAATCAGGAACCGGCAAAAATGTGCGCTTTGCAGCGCTGCCGCGGAAGCTAACACAAAAGTTATACTGCATTAACCCGAAGTGATGGCATATTAACGAATAATTATTCCGCCGTTCTTTTGATTTTCCGGAAAATTGGAATCGATGCAATTAAATAATTTCTAAAAAACAGGTGTTAAAGGTATAGATTTCTACAAATTTAAAGGTGACAACACCCATAAAATTTGATA
>JBQCFV010000715.1:0-2314 GCA_051958695.1 Chitinophaga sp.
CCCGGCCTCAACTTCTCCGTGGGCAATATCGTGGGCATCACGGAGCTGGATATGGACAACGTGGAAATACTGCCCGGCGCTGCATCCGCGCTGTACGGGCCCAATGCGCTCAACGGCATCGTGCTGCTCAACAGCAAAAGCCCCTTCCAGTACCAGGGACTGAGCGCCAACGTGAAATCCGGCAGCCTGAGCGACGACGGCAGAAGCAAAAGCACAACGGGCTATTACGACGTGGCGATCCGCTACGCGAAAGCATTCAACGACAAGTTCGCCTTCAAAGTCAACCTGGGATACATCAAAGCCGACGACTGGCAGGCCTACGACGAACGCGACCAGAGCCTGCTCAACGGTTACGACCTGAAGTCCGGCAACCGCAGCAACCCGGGGTACAACGGTGTGAATACCTACGGCGACGAAACCAATGTGAACATGTACGGCGCCCTGAAAGGCGCGGCGCTGACGCCCGGCAATCCGCTGGGGAACGGCATCGCAGCGCTATCCGCCGCAACGGGCGGGGCCATCACCCCGGAGATGATCTACAACGCCTTTATGCCGGACAGTGCGCGTTCCTTCGTATCCCGAACGGGTTATAACGAAAGAGACCTCGCCGACTACGACACCAAAAACCTGAAAGTGAACGCTGCCCTGCATTACCGCATCAACCCAGACCTGGAGCTGCTCGCGCAGGGCAGCTATGGTACGGGCACAACGGTGTACACCGGCGCGGACCGCTATTCCATCAAAAATTTCAGGATGGGGCAATATAAAATTGAATTGAGAGCAGATAACTTCTATGTCCGCGCTTATACCACGCAGGAACGTTCCGGCGATTCCTATGCGGTGGGAACGCTTGGCGCCGGTATCAACGAAGCCTGGAGCCCAAGCGCTTCCCAGTGGTTCCCCGAGTACTTCGGCAATTATGCCACGCAGGGGCTCACTGCTTTCTCCAACACATTCCAGCAGGCGCTGATGAGCGGCCAATCGCCGGCCGAAGCTTATGCATCGGCGACCGCCGCCGCGCAGAATGGCGCTGTCAGCTTTCATGACGCCGCCCGGCAATATGCCGACCGCGGCCGCCTGATGCCCGGCACGGCGCAGTTCGACGAAGCCGCCGACAAGGTGAAGAACAAACCCATTCCCGGCGACGTGGCCACGGGCATCGGCGCCAAGTTCACCGACAAAACGAACCTTTACCAGGGCGAGTTCATGTATAATTTCAAGAACCAGGTCGACTTCATGGACCTTATGATCGGCGGTAATTACCGCGTGTATGCGCTCAACTCCGATAAAACGATCTTCGCGGTAGACGACGACGGCAACGAGTTTCGCATCCATGAATACGGCGGTTATGTGCAGGTGGGCAAAAAACTGTTTGAAGATAACCTGAAACTCAGCGCCGCCCTGCGTTACGACAAAAATGAGAATTTCGAGGGGCAGTTCAGCCCGCGTCTTTCCGCGGTATATACTTTCCTCAAGACCCACAACATCCGCGCATCTTACCAGACGGGCTTCCGCATCCCGCACTGCCAGGACCAGTACATTGACCTGCTGACGCCGCAGGCGCGCCTGCTCGGCGGCCTCCCCTTCCTGCGCGAACGTTACGGCCTGAACGGGCCTAACGTATTTTCGCTGGAATCCATACAGGCGGGAAATCCCCAGCCATACACCTGCAGGGAGTTCAAGCCGGAAAAAGTGGAAGCATTCGAGATCGGCTATAAATCACTAATCGCCGGCAAGCTGTTTATCGACGCTTACGTGTATTCCAATACATTCAAGAACTTCAACGGCAGCCAGATACTCGTGAAAGTGACGCAAACCGGGCAGGAAGTGTACAGCATTCCGGTGAATTACCAGAAGGACCTCAAATCGTGGGGATGGGCGCTGGGATTGGATTACCGCCTGCCGGCGAACTTTACCGCAGGCGGCAACGTGTCGTACAACAAGCTACGCAACGAGGACGAGCTCGGCAGCTTCCAGGCGATGTACAATACGCCGCGCTACCGTTACAATCTCCATGTCGCCAACCGCAATATCGCGCAGAGCAACTTCGGGTTTAATATTTCGTGGCGCTGGCAGGAAGCGTTCGTATGGTCTTCTTCCTTCGTGGGGCCGCTGGTGCGTGTGAACAATCTCGGCAACATTCCCGCTTACGGCGCGCTGGACGCCCAGGTGTCCAAGCTGTTCCCCAAACCGAAAGTGACCGTGAAGATCGGCGCCGCGAACCTGACGGGCAGCGAGTATATCCAGTCATGGGGCAACCCCACGGTGGGCACGCAGGCATATGTTTCCATCGGTTATAACCTGTAATCCTTCT
>JBQCFV010000716.1:0-3972 GCA_051958695.1 Chitinophaga sp.
GTCCCAGGTGGAAAATTCTTTGAGACCTTTTGTGACCGGGTGCTCCTTATTAATGATAGCCGCCGTGAAAGTGCCTGTATCGTGGCTTTGGAATTGTCCGCCCACCATATCGATATATGCGGGGGAATTGCGGAAACAATAGCTGGCGCAGTGGAGCGGTACAAAACCTTTGCCCGACTTCACAAAATCCACCAGCGCCTTTTCCTGCTCCGGCGTGATGGAATCGTGGTTGGCGTAGATCACCAGCGCATCGAAGCGCGCGAGGTTCTCCCCGTTCAGCGAAGCAGGATCGTTCGTGTACGTAAAATGAATGCCTTCAGGCGCCAGCGCGGAAGCCAGCATCGGCATAAATTTTTCAGAATGATGATGTTCGCTGGCATGACCGAGAAAAAGCACTTCAATGGCGCCGCTGCGCGGCTGGCTGCAGGCGGCCAGTACGACCAGCAAAAAGATGCAAACGTGGAAACGGATATTCATGGTCAATTAATTCTGATCCGAATTTCCAAATAAATAAAAACAAGCCGTTCCTGAATATTGTCGGTTTTTGACTTTATTTTGTCATACAAATACTAGAAAGCCGTTTTTTCATGATAAATGATTGGAAATAATGAAAGCACCTTTGCAGAAATCGCGCATTTCGCCGGACAGGTCTTTTGAAGTGAAATTCCTCAAAGCCCCGCACTTCGACCCCAACTGGCATTTTCATTCCGAATACCAGCTGTTCATCGTATTGCGCGGCACGGGCACGCGTTTCATCGGCGATCACGTCACGCCTTTCACACCCGGCGATCTTGTATTTACCGGCCCCAACCTGCCGCATCTCTGGCAAAGCGGGCATGAATATTTTGAAGGGAACAAAGCCGTGTGGACGGAAGGGATCGTAGTGTATTTTCATGAGGATTTCCCCGGCCGCGAGCTACTGCAAAAAAAGGAATCGTACCGGCTGCGGCAGCTGTTCGCCCGCTCTCAGCAAGGCATCCGCTTTATCGGCAAAACCCAGCAGAAGGCCGCGCGGATGCTGGAAGGACTGCTTCAGGCAAAAGATTTCGACGGGGTGCTGGCGTTGCTGCAGCTGCTGCATTTTCTCGCCGCTTCGGGGGAATACAAGCTGCTCAGCAGCGCGGGCTACACCAACCTGCTGAAAGCGTCGGACACGGAGCGGATGAACAAAGTGCATGCGTACGTGATGAAAAATTTCCGCGAAAAGATCACGCTCGACGATGTGGCCGCCATTGCGAATATGACGCCCACATCCTTCAGCCGTTATTTCAAAACGCATGCGAACAAAACGTTCTCCGATTTTCTTTCGGAGATACGCATCGGGCATAGCTGCAAGCTGCTGCTGGAAGAAAATAAGGACATCGCGCAGATATGCTATGAAAGCGGGTTCCAGACGCTTTCCAACTTCAACCGCCAATTCAAGAGCGTAACCGCTTACAGCCCCCTCGCCTACCGGAAAAAATATGCCGACGCGGGTTATCATCCCTGATTTGTGTACATTTATAACCTGTATGGAAGCATTGGAAAAATATACGGATGGGAACCTGCCCGTGCCCGCCAATTGGGAAGAGGTGTTCACCCCTTTTTATTTTGCCGCCAACAAAGGGGACGCGCCTGTTCGCAAAACGCTGGCGCCGTCGTTTCAGACCGTTCTGATCTTTAGTTTTGGCATGCCGGCCATCGTGCATCTGCCGGGACGGGACGTGGAAATTTCCAACAGCATCGCCATAGGGCCGTTAAGGCACCCGCTGGAATATACCCTGCCGCCCGGCGGGGAAATACTGGCCGCGGGCTTTTTCCCTGATGCTTTTTACCGGCTGTTCGGCCGGCATTTGAAAAGCCGCAGCGAATACCTCAACGATGCGGCAGCATTGAGGCTGGGGCATCCTTACGCTTCCCTTCGCGACGCGCTGCTGCAAACGTCCGGCAATGAGAAACGTGCTGCGCTGATCGTGAATAAAACTGCAGATCTACTGCAAACTGAAGGACCGGCCCATCCAGATCCCAACGCCAAAGAATGCCATCGTCACCGCCGGTTTCTGCGGGCCGTGGAGCTGCTCGTTCAGCGCGGCACGCCGGATTGGTTCGAAGTGATCGACCAGTGCGGTTTTTATGACCAGGGCCACCTGGTGCGGGATTTTAGTCATTATCTCGGCATTACGCCTGCGGAGTATTTGCGTTTGCGGGAGGATGTTTGTGTGGCGGGGGCCTGAGACATTGACCGTACCTCCGTTTGTGGCGGGACGTGAGTACACCCGTGACTTCGTATCTGAGAAAAGATGCGCAGCTGACCGAAATTCATCAACCCATCGCTTTCCTCAACATCTCCACGCTTTTCCTCACACCGCTTTCCGCAGCTTCTTTCCCTTCAAATTCGATCGCGATGTAGCCTTTGTAATTGGCTTTACGGAGTATTTGTATGATGCGCGGATAATCGAGATCGAGCGTATACCATTCACCACCGCCGTAATACGTTTTCGCCTGTACGAAACTGGCGTACGGCGCTACTTTTTCCAGCTTATCGTACGGGTTTTCGAGGAAGTTGCCCGTGTCCATGAGCACCCCCAGCCAGGGATCGTCTATCGCTTTTTTGATACGCAGCAAACCTTCGGGCGTGCTCGTGAGGCCCCAGTGATTTTCCAGCGCCAGCAGCACGCCGCATTCCGCCGCTTTGGACAGGCATTTCTCGATACTGTCTATGCACCATTTGAACGCGTCGTCTTCCGTGTAACCGGGGATGGGTTGCTCCACGCCGCGGGCTTTCATCAGGTCGTCGAACGAGCGGATGGTGCCCCAGCGGCCCGAGTTGAGGCGGATGGCGGGGATGCCCATCTTATATGCCAGCTCGATACATTTGATGGTATGATCGATGCCTTGCTGTCTTTCGGCGGCGTCGGGCGACACGAAGTCCTGGTGGATGGAGAGGCTGATGAGGTCTACGCCGTTGAGGAACGCATGGCGTTTCAGTTTTTGCAGGTAGGCATTGTCTTCGCTTTCCATTTGCCGGTGCAATACGTCCACACCTTCCACATCGAGCATGGCGGCTTCGTCGATCACTTTTTCGATGGGCACTTTGGGCGTTCTGAAATGCCAGTAGGAATAGCTGGAAATGGCGAGTTTGAAGGGTTTGACGTCTGCAGGCGCAGCAGCTTTTACAGCGGTAGAAGGCAGGCCGAGCAGGGCTGCGCCGCCAAGGGTGTTTTTCATGAAGGAACGTCGGGTCAGGCTCATGGGGTGGTGATTTTGGTGTAGAGGAAATTACGGAATTTTTGAGAAAGGCAGAAGCATAAAAGGGCGGTGCACAAATACCGCCCTTTTAATTATTGCTATGTATGTTAACCGGCGCGCAAAACTTTTATCACCACGGCTACTTTTTCGTTGCCGTACCCGGCGGTGTCCGCCCGTTTAAACAACGAAGCCGCCAGCGCGGGGAATTCCGTGTTGATGCCCGCTTCTTCCGCCGCCTGCTGTATTCTCGCAGTGGCTTCCACGGAAATGCGCAGCGGGCTTTCACCGATCGTATAGTCGTTGCAGTGAATCCTATTGCCCTGGTATTGCAGGAACTCGCCGAACGTAGGCGTAATGTCCGCCACGATATTGCCGAATTCGTTCACCGGCAAGCCTTCCGCTTCCATCACCCTTGCGCCGTGGAAAAACCCGATGGACGAGCCGTAGATGTACGACAGCGTGGGAATACGTGATCAAAACTTCCGCTACGATGGAATCTAAATGATCATTTTTTCTTCAACGCTTCGATCTCCTTTTTCAGCTCGATAACATATAGTGTAAGCTCCTCCACTTTTTCGAGCAGTTTCGCGTTCATTTCGCCTACGTCAATTCCGCTTTCCTTTACTTCCGCCTCCGTGGGAATGCCCGGCAGATGTTTGTGTTTACTGATGTATTGTTCCAACTCCAGCAGGCCGGGGCGGTGGTGAGCTTCGGTGAATACATGGTCTGCCCAGGCTCCCGATG
>JBQCFV010000717.1:0-5301 GCA_051958695.1 Chitinophaga sp.
CATTGCAGACATCCACTACGCGCGCAAGAGTTATGCCGCCGCGCAAAAATATTACGACAGCACGTCCACGATCATGGGGCCTGATTTTGAAGAAGCCAAACTCGTGACCACCCGCAAAGAGGCGCTGGCAGAGGTGACAGACAAGCTGCGCATCATGCACCTGGAAGACAGCCTGCAAGCGCTCGCCGCCATGGACCCCGCCTTGCGCGATTCCATGCTGGCGAAACAGGTACGCATCATCAAAGCCGCGAAAACCGCACCGGAAAAAGAAAAAGGCGGCGCTTCCGCAGAAGAAGGCACGCAACCGAAATTCACCGCCAACAATAATTACCGCAACCCGTCCTTCGGCCCCGCGCCGGAAGCCGGCGGCGACTGGTATTTTTATAACGCCAGCAGCAAAAGCACCGGGTACTCCGAGTTCAAACGCCGCTGGGGCAACCGCGCCCTTACCGACAACTGGCGCCGCAGCCAGTCCAGCAACCTGCTGGCCGCCGGTAAAAACGCCCCGCAGCCTGAAGCCGCGCCGGTGAACGACGTAGCCGCCGAAATCGCCAGCCTGCCAGCGGACAGCATCAACACTTCGCTGCTCGCCGAAAATCTGCCCGGCACGCCGGAAAAGCTTAAAGCATCGCGCGAGCGGCAGCTGGAAGCATGGTACGACCTCGGCAAGATCTACAACGACAAGCTCGACGATCCGCGCGAAGCCATTACCATCTACGATTCCCTGCTGGAAAAATTCCCCGACAACCCGCGCAGGCTCGAAGAGCTGTATTCGCTCTATCTTTGGCACAACCGCCTGAACCATACGGCCGAGGCCGACCGCTATAAACAAATGATCCTGTCCCGGTACGCTGGCACCAACTTCGCCAACATCCTGCAGTTCGGCCTGCCCGAAGACGAGGACAAAGCCAAGACCGATGCCGTAAGCGCCATTTACGAAGCGGCTTACAACGCCTACCGCAGCGGCAATTACGATACGATATTCGTGCTCCGGAAATACGCGGATTCCGCTTTCGGGTACAGCTCCCTGCAGGCAAAGTTCGACCTGCTGGAAGCCATGACCATCGTAAAAACTTCCTCCGAAGATTCCGGCAAAGCCGCCATAGCCGGCATTATCACCAAATATCCCGGCGACGGCCCCGTGCTGGCGCAGGCAAAAGCCATACAGGACGTGCTGAACCGCCGCCAGCAGATCACCGATTACCTCGCCAACCTGGACATCAAACGGGACAGCAGCGTAGTGACGCGGGTAGACGAGAATATCACCATCCGCTATCCCTGGCAAACGCCCAAACCCAACCTGCCGGACTCCGCTGCCACTGCGGCAGTAAAAGCGCCCGACAACACCGTGCCGGATTCCACGGCAGCGGCCGCACCGCCACCGCCTCCCCTGCCGCCCGTAACGCCTTATGCGCTCGGCGACGAAAAAGCGGAGATCCCGCATTTTGTGGTGATGTATTTCAACCGGGTGTCGAAAGTGCTGATAGACGAGGCCGTGGCGCAGTTCTCCAAATACAACGCGGAGCAGCATCCGGCGGACAAGCTCGAGACCAGCAGCTTCGCGCTTACGCCCACGGACATCATGGTGATCGTACGCCTGTTCCCCAATGAAACAAAGGCGCTGACGTATTTTGACGAAGTGGGCAGGCAGGCCGCCACCGTCATCATCCCGCGCATCAAACCCACTGAATATAAATTCTTTATCATATCCCGCGAAAATTTCATCCTGCTGAACAATACCAAGGACATAGAAGGGTACCGGAAATTCTTCGGACTGAACTACATTACGGAATAATATTTGCATCACTTATTGGTAACGCTATGCCGCCCGGCCTATGAAACCCGGGGAAAACTGCATATTTTTGCATAAACAGACTGTTTCACACATTTTAACATATGAAACCGAGCTTAATAAGATACCCGCACCCCGGGATCACGCAAGGTTCCATCTGACCATTCAAAGCAGACGAAAAACATACAGATGAAGAAATCCGTAAAAATATTATGGTATGCCTTTGGCGCCGGCGTGGCCGCGTTCCTGCTGCTGCTCCTGCTCATCAACCTCCGTCTCATCGGGCATATGCCCAGCATGGAGGAACTGGAAAACCCAAAGACCTCCCTCGCCTCTGAAGTGATCGCCGAAGACGGCACCATTATGGGGAAATACATCCAGGTAGACCGCTCCAACGTGGATTACAAGGATATTTCCGTGAACGTGCTCAATGCGTTGCTGGCAACGGAAGACCGTAATTTTTACAGCCATTCCGGCATCGACGCCAAAGCTACCGCGGCCATCCCCTTTTACCTGATGATCGGGAAAAAGCGCGGTTCCAGCACCATCACCCAACAGCTGGCCCTCAACCTCCAGCAGGACGGCGAAGGCAAAACCCGCTCCCGCAACCTCTTTGTGCGCGCATTCCAGAAAATGTCGGAATGGGTGATCGCTATCAAGCTGGAAAGGAACCTTACCAAAAAAGAGATCATCACTTTATATCTCAACACCGTGCCTTTCGGCGATAACGTATACGGCATCGAGAACGGCGCAAGAACGTTTTTCAGCAAAGACCCTTCCCGTCTTTCCATCGAAGAGGCCGCCACGCTGGTTGGCATGCTGAAAGGCTCCACCCAGTTCAATCCCCGCCGCAACCCGCAAATGGCGCGCGACAGGCGGAATACCGTGATCAATAACATGGTGGATGAAGGATATATCACGCAAGCCGAAGGCGAAGCCGCCAAAAGCCGCCCCATCGTGCTGCGCTACAACAAAATGGACCATAACAAAGTTCTTGCCCCCTACTTCAGCGAAGTGCTGAGAGGCGAGCTGAAAGAATGGTGCAAAGAGCATAAAAAAGCCGACGGCACCGAATACAACCTTTACCGCGACGGTCTGAAGATCTATACCACGATCAACCCGCGCATGCAGCTGTATGCCGAAGAAGCCGTAGCCCGGCATCTGAAAGACCTTCAGAAAACTTTCCAGCAGCAGTCTAACATCAAAAGCGGCAAGATCTGGAAAACATCACTGGCTTCGAAGGACCTCGTGCGTTTTGTAAAAGACTGCGACCGTTACCGCCAGATGAAAGAAGACGGCGTTACCGATGCGGAGATCGACAAAGCGTTCAACACGCCGACAAAAATGCAGGTGTTCTCCTGGAGAAGCTACACCGACCGCGAGATCAACGTGATCGACACCACGATGACGCCGCTGGACTCCATCAAATATTCACGCGCCATCCTGCAAACCGGCTTTATGGCCCTTGACCCTGAAAGCGGCGAGGTGAAAGCCTGGGTTGGCGGACCCGATTTCCGTTATTTCAAGAACGATCACGTGTCCAAAACGACCAGGCAGGTGGGTTCCACCTTCAAGCCGTTCCTGTATTGCTTCGCACTGATGAACGGCTTCAGCCCGAACACCATGCTGCCCAACGAACCGGTCACCATCGGCAACTGGACGCTTACCACCAACTCCGAAGGCAGCGTGGGCGGTTCCATCTCGATGGCCGGCGCGCTGGCCAAATCCCTCAACCTCGTGAGTGCTTATCTTATCAAACAATTCGGCGCGAAAGCGTTCTCCAATTTCGCCAATACCAAGATCGGCTTCGAGTCGAACAAAATAGAGCCCTACCCCTCCATCGCGCTGGGTACGTCCACGCTCTCGCTGTTCGACATGCTGCGCGCTTACACGATGTTCCCCGCCAGGGGCGTGATCACCACCCCGATCTACGTCACCCGCATTGAAGACCGCAACGGCAACATCCTTGAAACGAACGTGCCCGAGAAAAAAGAAGTGATCAGCGAAAAGGATGCATATACGATGGTGAAAATGATGGAGGGCGTAACCACTACCGGCGGTACCGGCGCAAGGCTGCGTTTCCGTTACAACCTCCCCGGCGAGATCGCGGGCAAAACAGGTACCACCAACAGCAACACGGACGGCTGGTTTATCGGCTACACCCCGCAGCTGCTGGCCGGCGCCTGGGTAGGCTGCGACAACAACTACCTTCGTTTCAACAGCACCGCGCTCGGCCAGGGCGCCAACACCGGCCTGCCTATCTGGGCACTGTTCATGCAGAAAGTGTACGCGGACAAAACGCTGGGCATCGACCCCGAATCGAAATTCCCCGTACCGGCGAACATGCAGAACGATCTCTATTTTAATTACGATAACAACGTGCAGCCCGGCGCGGAAGCCGACGACTATGGCAACGGCGCCGCCAGCGACTACGAAACGCTCGACCTGCGCGATTACGGCGAACCGGCACAACCGGCAGCACCGCCTAAGGAAACGCCGAAAGAGCAGCCGCAGCAGCCGAAAGACACTAAAGAGAAAAAGAAAGACGAGGGGACGAGAACGCCGAAAGCGTTGATGCCTCCGAAACCGAAGAATAATTGATCGAAGGCCGGCAGATTGCCGGCCTTTTTTATGCATATTACCGCCCCTTTTTTTTATTTTACGATGTCCTAAATCCTTAACCCAATGAAATATCTCACCACGGTAACATTTGCATTATTACTATTCACCGGAACTTCTCTGAAGGCCCAGGTTGGAGGCAATTTTAAAGTCAAAGGCGACCTTGACAAATTCTATCCCGTCACGTTCGTCGACGGGGGCCGATACAGTCTGGAGAGCACCCAACTGGAATTAGGCCGCGAAGTTCATACAGACTCTTTGTGGCGCGGCAGCCTCGTTGCTATATTCAGATTTCGGGTAAACGGCTGGGGAGCCGGCGCCAATTTTATCACCGCGGACATACGGCAAAACGTAAAAAACACGGCTACTTTTATAGCCGGCTGGCGTGATGCTTCGTACACGGGCGCCTTTGCAAAGATTATCGTCTGGTTACGTGGCAATACATCATATTATTACCATTCAAATTACGCGGTATCACCAACGCAATACGACGGAGTAAACAATCCACTTCCTCTTCAGGAACCTGGAGGTCCGGCACATTCATTTAAAACCGCTATTGACAACTATGTGAATCCTTCAGGTTTTACTTCCGGCAATACTTTTCGTTACACTGATCCTAATGGTACTAGTTATATAGGCGGCAAACTAGGAATCGGGACGCTTAGCACCAACGAGTACAAGCTCGCCGTGGAAGGTACTATCGGTGCACGAAAGGTAAAGGTAACTTCCGCGCCATGGGCAGATTTTGTATTTGAAGAAGATTACCAGCTTCCTACTTTAAAGGAACTGGAAAAATTCATTTCCGAAAACAAACATCTCCCCGGCATCCCCACCACCGCTGAAGTAAAGCAGAACGGTATTGAACTTGGAGAGATAAGTAAAAAGCTGCT
>JBQCFV010000718.1:0-3775 GCA_051958695.1 Chitinophaga sp.
AACACCTTCCTCTACCGGTTACATCTTCAACCAATCCGTAATCTTCAACATTACCGACGGCGACCTGGCTACTGCTAACATTACCTTGTCAGCCGGAAGCGTAGCAGAAGGCAGTAGCGCAGTGATCACCGCAACACTGAACGGCGGTGTAACCTCAGCCAGCAACATCGTCATAACGCTGAGCAAAAATGCCAGTTCTACAACAGAAAATACAGAACACGGCACTCTTGGTACCATCACTATCAACGCAGGTGAAACCACCGGCACCTTCACCCTCGCCACCAACGGCGACCAGTTAATAGAACCAGATGAAACCATCATAGTTGACGGTACAAACACCGATGGCATCCCCGTAACAGGCACTACCATCACCATCACCGACAACACCGGCCCAGTGAACATCACACTATCTCCCGCAACAACGTCGGTAGCAGAAGGCAACGTTGTGAAACTCAAAGCCAGCTTGCCCTCCGGCATCACATCCACCCAGGCGATCACCGTCAGCCTGAGCAGGGAAACAAGCTCCACCGCCGGTCATCCGAACGATGTAAGCTTCCCCTCGATCATCACCATTGCCGCGGGAGATACAGAGAATGAATTTGACGTCACCGCTGAGACAGACAATATCATCGAATCGTCAGAACTGCTGAAACTTACGGCCGCCGCCACTATCGCCGGTCATGCTTCTTCCAGCACCGCCGGCGTGACCATCACGGACGTTTCCACGAAAACGATCACCGTCACCGGCCCGGCAGTCATTAGCGAAGGCAACCAGGCGGTATTTACCTTCAGCCTGCCAACTGGTGTGACCTCCGCCAGCCCCATCACTGTTCAGTTAACGCAAGGCAGCGCCACACCGGCCGTGAGCGACGCGGATATTGCAGGCGGTATTCCGTCCAGCGTTACTATTCCCGCGGGCCTTTCTTCGGGAACGCTCAGTCTTGATATCAATACGGACGCAGTGATCGAACCGGTCGAAAAACTGGAACTGACGCCGTCCGCCCCAGGCTATACCCTTAGTGGCAGCATCGCGCTGGATGTGCAGGACGCGAATTTCGGCGGCGCCATTTCTTTCACCAGCAGCAACGCCAGCATCAGCGAAGGCAGCGGCACGGCTACCATCACGGTAAGCCTGCCCGGCGCGCTCACCGCTACGGACGATATAACAGTGACGATCGTGAAAGACGCATTGTCCACCGCCGGAGCCGCAGATCATAGTGCATTGCCCGCATCGGTTACCATTACGGGCGGTAATCACAACACAACTTTTGACATAACCGCTGCGAACGACAATATCATCGAACTGCTGGAAACACTGCAGCTAAGCGGCAACGCACCCGGCTTCAGTGTGAGCGGCGTGACGGTTTCCATCGCCGACGCTACCGGCCTCGACCCGCAAAACACGGTGATCTCGCTGGTGCCCGGTAACGGCAGCATCGCGGAAGACGCTACGGGCGACTTTTCAGTAAAACTGCCGGACGGCATCGTGTCCAGCACACCGGTGACCGTGTCGCTGTCAAAAACCGCGGCCTCGTCTACCGCTGCGGATACCGATCATACGCAGATCCCCGTGAGCATCACGATTCCGGCAATGAGCAACGAGAGCGCTGAATTTGATATCTCCGCCGTAAAAGACGGCATCATCGAACCGGTTGAAACGATCAGAATAGATGGCGTCGCACCCGCAGGGTTCAGCTTCCCCGGCGCGGATATCCAGATCACGGACATCACCGGTCTCGACCCGGCGAACAGGCTGATCTCCATCACCATCGACTCAACCACCCTGCACGAAGGCAACACGAGCAAAGTAAAACTTTCGCTGCCCGCAGGCATCACAACGGCGACGCCGATCGCCATCAACCTGGCGGCCGACCCGGCCTTCAACGCGGTGAATGCGGACTTTACCATCACGCCCGCCGCAGTGATCGCCAAAGACGACCAGGAAGTAACGATCGATCTCACCGCAATACAGGACAATACCAAGGAAAGCGACGAGACGCTCCGTCTTGCCGGCATCGCTGCGGGCTTCACCGTAACGCCTTCCGCGCCATTGAATATTCCCGGCGATCCCGCACCGGCGCTGAATGTCACGGTAGTAAAAACAACGGATGCCGCAGAGCCTGTTACCAACGGCGCTTTCAGCATACAGCTCACCGGCGGCGCAACAGCTCCGTACGACATAACGGTGCAATACGATCTCAGTGGTAACGCCACGCCTGATGCGGATTTCACTGCATTGTCCGGCACGGCGGTCATCAAGGCAGGCGCTTCGTCCGTACCCGTACCGCTTGAAGTGAAGAACGATAAAGTAGTGGAAGGGACCGAAAACGTACAGATACAGCTGACCTCCGCCAGCTTCCAATATTTCGGCAACACCATAGCCGCCACGCTCGACGCTGTAAAAACCGCGTCCATGAACATCACCGACGATGAAACTGCGGGTGACCTCAGCATCCTCATCGAGAAGATCGCAGACGCAACCGAGCCCGCTACGCCAGGCAGCGTGCGTGTTCGCTTTACGCAAACGGACATTACCGCAACAGTACCGGTAACGGTTACCTACACGATAGACGGTAATGCAACACCGGGAACGGATTACGTTTCATTGACCGGCACGGCCACGATACCGGCCGGTAAGAAAGAAGCGGTGATCGCTATCACACCGAAGGATGACATCCTGCTGGAGGGTACGGAAACCGTGGATATTGAGCTTACCGCCGCCAGCTCACCGCTTGCGGGCATTACCTGGCCGATCGCGGCGCAGCATTCCGCCAGCGTGAACCTGTACGACAACGATGTGATCACCGTAGAATTGTTCACGTCCGCTACCGCTGCGGAAGGTTCCGGCTTGTCCGTAACATTAAAGGCCTCTGAGGCGCCGACGGTAAACATGCCGGTGACCATCAGCCTGCAGCACGACGCATTCAGGGAAGTGACCGCTAACGTGCCGCAAACCGGCTCCAACCTTACGGTAACGATCCCCGCGGGACAAACGGAAGTGAGCTTTACGCTGGACCTTGTGGATAACGATACGAACGACGACAATGGTTTTGTGAACCTCACCATCCAGCCGCATAGCGGTGCCGGGCAGTCGTACGGCAAAGGTTCCAGCGGCAACACCACTACGGCGGTGACGGACAACGATGCGCTGGAGATCAGCTTCAGCAAGGATACGGCGAAGGTGCAGGAAGGCAACACCGGGTTTGAGATCATGCCGGTAAAAGTGTTGCTGAGCCGCAAGAGCACCCGCGAGATCGTGCTGGAATATGAATTTGCCGATGCCTTCGAAGGCGCGGGCGCAGATAAAGACCCGCAGCGCGCGAGGGCAGGGGAAGACTTCCAGGACCACGTTCATCAGCTGGTGATACCCGCGCTTTCAGAGGAAGCGGAAATTACCGTACCGGTGATCGGCGACATCGTGCATGAAGCGGACGAATATTTCGCCATCAGGCTGAAAACCGTTACCGTGGCTTCCGGCCAGCAACCGCCCGTATTGGGTACCCAACGCACTGCCATCGGCGCTATCATCAACGACGATGCGAAACCGGACTTCGAGATCAGGGTGCACAAAGGCGTATCGCCGAACGGTGATGGCAAGAACGATGTATTGATCATAGAAAACCTTGAAAAATATGCCAGGAACGAGATCGTGATCGTCAACCGCTGGGGTGGCACCATTTATTCCACCAGCAATTACCACAATGTGTCCAACAATTTCAACGGCCAGGCCAACAAAGGCAGCGGCTCGGGCAAATTGCTGCCGGACGGCTCGTAT
>JBQCFV010000719.1:0-2153 GCA_051958695.1 Chitinophaga sp.
TTCGAGAATGAAGAAGTTGTATTTGTCCAGCAGGCGCCGGTCCGCCACGCGGCATTCGATATTGGCGTAACATTCCTTTATCAGCGGCGCTTTGACGGTTTTGCCGGTCTCCGGGGTGAGCCTGAATTTTTTGAACTTGTCTGTCCTGGCGCCGGAAGTGTTGCCGATGCCGATCACGGTTTCCGCCATATCGGCCGTGGGAATATTGATCACGCATTCCCCGCTTTTGGAGATCATATCAAAGCTATGATTGGCCGCCGTGATCATGCAGCCGATCAGGGAAGGGGAAAATTCCATCACCGTATGCCAGCCCATGGTCATGATATTGTTCCTGCCTTTGTAAAAGGAGCTGTCGAGCACGATCGGCCCCGGTTCCAGGTACTTCCTGACCTTGTCTGCCGGAAGCACTGTTTTTTTGTAGTTCCTTTTCATATGGATATGGTTTGTTCCGCCGTTCCTTAAATGTAAGTTTTTTTGACCGTTTGCCGGGGCGCGTGCCCGCGCAATTCATACGCGATTTTCCTCAATTCATACAGTTCCGGCCTCCTGAAATGCCGGTTTTTAATACATTTATAATATGGGCCTCAAAAGATACAGCCGGAAGGAACCGCTCGTGTTCGTATGGGTCATGATCCCCTACATCCTGATCATGAACATGGTCATATACGGCAGCTGCATCTGGCGCTCCGTCGGCGATTTCGCCAGCACTTTTTTCAGCAGCGGCGTGTATTTCCTTTTTATCTACCTCCTTTTCGGCATCGTGGCCGTGTTCATCCGCAACCGCATTCCCGCGGGCAACGACCTGTTCCGCCGCATTTCCGTGATGCTGCCCGTATTTTACCTGATGAACATCGGCAGCGTGGCCGGACTGCTGGCCCTTTCGCCGCAGGCCGGGTTTATTTCCTGCGAGGTGAAGCCGCATATGTACTGGTGGGCCGTGCGCTTCGGCTGCATTCTCAGCACCACTATCACTTTTATCAACGAAGGAATGGCCAACTGGGAACACTGGAAAAACTCGCTGGCGGAAACGGAGAAGCTGAAGAACGCCTACCAGCGAAGCAAGCTGCTGGGGCTGAAAGGTCAGATCAACCCGCATTTCCTTTTTAACTGCTTCAATACGCTTTCCGGTCTGATCGGGGAAAATGAAGACAAGGCCGAACGTTTTCTCGACGAAATGAGCCGCGTGCACCGTTACCTGCTGCGCAACGACGACGAGCTGCTGGTGCCGCTGGCGGAAGAGCTGAAGTTCGCGCGCTCTTATCTCTATCTTACCGAACAGCGCTTCGGCGCCGCCATTACGGCTTCCATCAATATAGACACTACCCTGCAACGCCACGGCATCCCCCCGCTGAGCATGCAGGTGATCCTCGAAAACATCATCTACACCAACGCCATCAGCAAAAAAAATCCGTTGATGATCCTGATAGAGGCCACCCCGGCGCGCGAGATCGTGATCACGCATTCCGTGTTCGAAAAAACGGTGATGCAGCATTTGCAGGTGGAAGAAGGGCTGGACAACCTGCTGAACAAATACAAGCTGCTGAACGCGCCGCCGGTGCGCATCAGCGAGGACGGGGAGCATCGCTCCATCACCCTGCCATTGTTTGACGGTACAACTTTGTCCATATGAAAATGCCGGTGGTACATAAGATCCATTTCTGGAGCTTCATTCTCTCCATGCCGTTTATCAGCCTGGCGTACAATTATATCATGTACGGCGGCCGGATGTTTACGGACTGGCAGGTATGGGCAGTGGCCGTGCCGCTGATCTATCTCGTCGGCATTTTTTCCTGGCTCGCGCATGAAATGTATTACAATTTTACCGTGCGCACTTTTCCCGGCCTCAACCAGACCAAAAAGCGCGTGCTGATGAAAGCCGCCGTGAACCTGCTGATCATGACGCCTTCCGTGCTTTTTATCTTTTTTATCTTTCAATATTTTCACATCCTCGGTTACCATCTCCGGCGCGAGGATCTCACCTACGGCTATCTCATCGGCCTGGCGGTGAACATCGTGTTCGAAACCCTCTGGGAAGTGGTGTACATCATCGACAAATACAAGGAAACGGCGCGGGAAATGGAGCTGCTGGAAGAAATGCACCTGCAGCAGGAGTTCGAGAACCTCAAGCTGAAAGTGAACCCGCACTTCCTGTT
>JBQCFV010000720.1:0-4512 GCA_051958695.1 Chitinophaga sp.
GGCAGCTGCGTCGCAAGCTCCGCTACGAGATCGATCACAGCGGCAAGCAGGTATTCCTGTTCACCAGTGCGAGGCCCGGCGAAGGCAAATCTTCCATCATCACCGCCCTTGCCCACAGCCTGAGCCTCAGTCATAAAAAAGTGCTGATCATCGACACGCATTTTTCACATAATACGCTTACCGCCCGGTTCGAAGCGAGTGCCACGCTGGAAGAATTCCACAGCACACAAACCGCCGCCGTGGAACAGCAGCTGGCATCGCTGGTAAGCGCCACCGGTATCCCCCATGTGGATATTGTCGGCTGCCAGGGCGGTGAATACACGCCCGACGAGATACTGAAGCCAGGAAACCTGCTGGAACATATGGACCTGCTCAAGGCCCGCTATGATTTTATTCTCCTGGAAGGCGCCCCGCTCAACAAACGTTCCGACAGCAAGGAGCTGATGAAGTACGTGGAAACGATCATCGCCATTGTATCCGCCAAATCGAGCGTGAAACAAACGGACAGGGAAAGCATCGAGTTCCTGACAAGCCTTAACGGAAAATTCAGCGGCGCCGTGCTGAATATGGTTGAACACGAAAACATTGATATCTGATGAGCACTGCGTTGCCGGGTTTACAGCAGAAAACGAACAGGCTCGCATGGATTGACTATGCGCGCGGTATCGCCATCCTGCTGGTGCTGTACCGTCATATATTCGAAGGCATTTCGCGTTCCGGTGTGGAGGCCGGGAATTTCCAGTGGCTTGAAAACGCCAATATCATTTTTTACAGCTTCCGCATGCCGCTGTTCTTTATCCTTTCCGGTGTGTTCATCGCCAAAAGCCTTGCAAAAAGGAAATTAAAGGGACTGATACTGAACAAGGTGAACATCCTGCTGTATCCCTACCTGCTTTGGTCGGTGATCCAGATCACGATACAGATCATACTCAGCGGGTATGTGAACGCGGACCGCGGGCTGGTGGATTACGCCTATGTGCTGGCGTTTCCCCGGCGGATAGATCAGTTCTGGTACCTGTACGCGCTTTTTAACGTAACGGTGCTATACGTGATCCTGCGGGAGAAGCTCCGTTTCAACGGCTGGCATCAGCTGGCGCTGGGCGGGGGAATGTACCTGCTGTCCAGCTACGTGTCCGTACATCATATCGATCTCGGCTTTATGTACGACATCCTGCATTACTATATATTTTTCGCCATCGGCGAGCTGGTGTCCGACAAAATACTGGACAGCCGGAACTTCGGGCTGTTCAGCTCCTGGAAGCTGCTGCTGATATTGCTGCCGGTATTTGCCGCCGGGCAGGCTTATTTCCTGCTCGTCAATCTCGCGCATGACAGCACCCTGTTCGTCGAAGAGCATCAGCCTTTGCTGTTCGCGTCGATCGCGCTTTCCGGCTGCGCTTTTATGATCAGCATCTCGTTCATCCTGCAGAAGTACGACGTGCTGAAGCTGCTGCGCGTAGCGGGGTATCATTCCCTCTATATTTATGTATCGCATGTGCTGGTGGCTTCCGCCGTGCGGATGGTGATGGTAAATGTGCTGGGCATTACATACCTGCCCTGGCTGCTGATCGTATGTCTCCTGTTTGCGGCAACGGTGCCCGTGCTGATGTACCGGATAGCCATGAAAGCCGGCATGTGGTGGCTGTACAGCCTGGAACGCCCGCAGGCAAAGCCCGCAATGAACTGATTAGATAGTGATGGAAACAAGTAAAATGAGCGAAACAAAATACACCTATTGGCTGAGGTCCGGCGTTTACAGCGGGATGCAGAAAGTTGCCGTATTGCTTTTCGGTATCGGCAGCCTGTTGTTGCTCACCCGCTGGCTCAGCAAACCGGACATGGGGGTTTGGAATCTTTTCCTCCTGTTTGCCGGCGTTATCGAGATCGTACGTCAATCGCTCATCAAAAACGCCGTGATCAAATACATCAACAGCCATGGCAGCGACGAGCATCCCCGCATCCAGTCGGCGGCCCTTGCCATCAACATAACCATCACCGTGCTGATCGCCATACTGCTCGCTGCGCTGATCTATCCTGCCAGCCGGATGCTGAACGCGCCGCAGCTGTCGGGGATCATTTTTATCTTTTTGCCCGGCCTGCTGCTCCTGATCCCTTTTTCCCATTTTGAATGGCTGCAAAACGCCCATTCCGATTTCAGAGGTATCTTCTGGGCTTACAGCGTACGGCAGGGGCTTGCGTTTTCGCTGATGGCGCTGCACCTGTTGGTCGCGCGGAATATCCGTCTTGCAGACCTGATATGGTACTACAACTTTGGTATTGCAGGCGGAACCGTTCTATCATTTATATTTGCGCGCAAATTCCTTCATACCGGTATGAACCTCTCGGGCGCATGGGTGAAAAAACTCTGGCATTTCGGTAAATACGTGTTCGGTACGAACATCAGCTCCAGCATTTTCAGGAACACCGACCAGGTAGTGGTGGCCTCCATGGTTTCCACCTCCGCGGTGGCGCTGTATGGCACCTGCATACGCATTTCCAACCTGGTAGACGTGCCTTCGCAGGTGCTGGGCGACATCCTTTTTCCCAAGAGCGCGAAGATGATGGAAACCGGGAATCTCGAAGGCGTTAAATATTATTACGAAAAGGCGGTGGGCGTCAGCCTGGCATTGGCAGTGCCTGCAAGTCTCTGCATAATGATGCTTCCCAGGCTGGTGCTCACCCTTGTCGCCGGGAAAGAATACCAGGAGGCGGCTCCCATCCTCCAGGTGACCATTTTTTACGGACTCTTCCTCCCCTTCATCAAACAGTTCGGCACTATTATGGATTCGATCGGCCAGCCCAGGATCAACTTCCTGGTGATCGCGTTCACCGCCCTGTTCAACATCGGGAGCTGCATTACACTGAGCCACTTCACCGGCATCATGGGCGCGGCTTATGGCAGCATGCTTTCTTACGCGGTATGCCTCGTCATTACCCAAACGATACTGATCCGCAAGCTGAAGATCAATCCTGCTAATATCTGGAAATACATGTTCCGTTTTTACCCGGAAATTTTCCGCATCGTCAAACATCGTTTCATCCTTAAACCGGGCGCAAAATGATCAGGGACCGTCATATCATCGTGGTAGGCCTGCAGCCCTGGGATATCGAGATAGGCAGCAATTGCAAGAACATGGCGCTGGAACTATCACGGCATAATAAGGTATTGTATGTAAACAGGGCGCTGGACCGCATTACCGCTCTCCGAGCGGGCAACGATACCAAAACGAAAAGAAGGAGAAGCAGCCTGAAAGGTGAAACGGCAGACATTCAGGCGGTAAACGATTCGCTTTTTACGCTGGACCCGAGAACGGTACTGGAATCCATCAATAAAGTGCCGTTCCCTTTCCTGTTCGATCTGCTCAACCGTGTGAATAACAAAAGACTGGCCCGGGAGATCAACAACGCGGCTGCAAGGCTCGGTTTTAGAGACCCGATCCTTTTTATCGACAACGACTTTTTCCGTGCCTTCTACCTGCCCGAAATGCTGAACGGCGTAACGGAAACGATCTATTACATCAGGGACAATCTCACCAGCCAGCCGTATTTCAGGCGGCACGGCGTACGCCTTGAAAAAGGGCTTATCGGCAAAGCCACCATGGTGGCCGCCAACTCCGCGTATCTGGCACGTTATGCCCGGCAGTACAATACACATTCCGACGATATAGGTCAGGGCTGCGACTTCGGGCAGGAATCCGCCCCGGCGGCCTTGCCCGGAGATCTCCAAAATATTCCCCGGCCGCTGATCGGATACGTGGGCGCGCTTATTTCCAGCCGGCTGGACGTATCGCTGATAGAAAACATCGCGCAGGCGAAACCCTCCTATAGCTTTGTGCTGGTAGGCCCTGAAGATGAGACCTTCAAAAACAGCCGGCTTCATCAGCTGCCCAACGTGCATTTCCTTGGAAGCAAACCGTCGGACCTGCTGGGTGATTACATCAGCCGCTTCGACGTATGCCTGAACCCGCAGGCCGTGAATGAAATGACCATCGGCAACTACCCCCGCAAGATCGACGAGTATCTTTTTTTCGGCAAGCCGGTAGTGGCCACGGATACGGAAGCAATGCGCATGTTCGCGGATCACGTATACCTGTGCAATGGAGCCGCATCGTACGTGCAGGGCATTGACGCCGCTTTGGAAGAGCAACCAGGCGACGGCAGCCTGGCGGCACGGAGAAAAAATTTCGCCCTGTCACATACCTGGGAGAACTGCATTGCGGCGCTGGGCGAAAAATTCATATCACTCAACCGTTCAAACTAAACGAATATGAAAGAGGACGACAAATTTTCAAACGACAAGATCATGGCGACCATGGTGACGATCTTCCTGGCGTTCACGATGAGCTTTCTCTGCCTGAAAATATTATTCTTCTGAAACCGTACAAATGAATAAACAGACTGAATATAGCGACAAAATCATCAGGCTCCTGCGTACGCCCCTGCTGTATCTGTTGACGATACCGGTGGCCGCGGCCGTCGGGTTTCTTGTATTCAGGAACGAGCTGTTCGGTT
>JBQCFV010000721.1:0-3661 GCA_051958695.1 Chitinophaga sp.
CAACTTCCGGGGATGGCTGGCTTACACGCTCGCCTGGTCGCAGCGCGCATTCCCCAACGTGAACAACGGGCGCATCTTTCCTTACAAATACGACCGGCGCCACGAGCTCGAGATCGTGCTTACACAACGGCTGGGCAAACGCTGGGAACTTTCCGGCCAGTGGCAGTATTCCACCGGCATGCCGCTTACGCTGCCGACGGGCAGCTACGAGCAGATCACCGATCCTTCCCCCCACCTGCCGCCCACCACGCAGGACCCATGGCAAGTGGATCTCGTGCAGGACCGCAACACACTGCGCATGCAGGACGTGCACCGCCTGGACATCGGCGCCACGCACACCAAAAAAAGAGGCGCCATGACGTACATCCTGAACATCAGCCTGTACAACGCATACAACCAGAAAAACCCTTTCTTTTATTATTATAAACGCAACGGCGACACGCAGCGGAGGGAGCTGACCATGACCAGCATCCTGCCCATCCTGCCGAGTGTTTCCTACGCCATCCGGTGTTGATTATGAAAACGATCATGTGGTAGATCATCATTTTTTGCGCGGTCTTTTCAGCTTGTGAAAGGGCCGTGGAGCTGGACGTTCCGTACGAAGGGGATAAGCTGGTAGTGAACGGTTTCGTGCAGCCCGACAGTGTGGTGTATGTACGCATTACGCGCTCGCAACCGCCCGGCGGCAGCGTGTTTCCCGAAGTGCCCGGTGCGAACGTAACGCTGAAAGCGGGCGCAGAAATATTGCCCCTGCAATGGCAGGTGATCGGCGGGAAAGGGTATTTCGTTTCCACACAACCCGCGAAACCGGGCCTGGAATATACGATCAGTGTGGCCGCACCGGGACTGGACACCATTTTCGCAAAAGACACGCTGCCGCGAAAACCCTTGCTGGCGGAGCCTTTCGCGCAAAGCGGCGGCAACCGCGTACGTTTCCTGATGACAGATCTGCCCGGCGCGGATTATTACCGCTTCAGGTTATACAACGGCGCCAAAGACGGGCATGGCGCTGTAACGCCCGTGGAGCGGCGGTTATACCGGTTCGATCCTTCCTACAACAACAGCTTTACCGACATGCTCACCGAAAATTATCTCGAATCCACCCTCATCGCGGACGACCGTTTTGACGGGCAGGAGATCACCATCGTAATGCAGACAAAGGACGTGAACATAAAAGACGAAATATTGCTGCTGGAAGTGACCGGCCTTACCCGGAGCAGCTGGATGTACCTCAAAACGCTGAAGCTGCAAACCTTCAACCAGGGCAACATACTCGTGGACCCCAGCAAGGTGTATTCCAACGTGGAAAAGGGTTATGGCATATTCGGCGGCGTAAATGCCGCGCGTTTGGAAGCGGCCGTCAAATAAGGTCCAAATTCCGTAAATTTGGTCAGTACCAAAAAGGATAAGCCATGCAAGACGCATATATCGTAGCAGGATTCAGAACGGCGGTGACAAAATCGAAAAGAGGCGGTTTCCGTTTTTACCGGCCGGACGACCTGGCCGTAGACGTGATCACCGGGCTTTTAAAATCCGTTCCGCAGCTGGACCCGAAAAGAGTGGACGACCTGATCGTGGGCAACGCCGTTCCCGAAGCGGAACAGGGCCTGCAGATCGGGAGGATGATCTCCGTGCGTGCGTTAGGCGTGGAAGTGCCCGGGATGACGGTGAACCGCTACTGCGCGTCCGGCCTGGAAACTATCGCCATCGCCACCGCCAAGATCAGGAGCGGCCAGGCGGAATGCATCATTGCGGGCGGTACCGAAAGCATGAGCCTCGTGCCCACTACCGGCTGGAAAACCGTGCCCGCGTATAGCGTGGCCACTACGCATCCCGATTATTATCTCAGCATGGGCCTTACCGCGGAAGCCGTTGCCAAAGAGTTCAACGTAAGCCGTGAAGACCAGGACCAGTTTTCCCTCAACTCGCATCTCAAAGCCATCAACGCGATAAAGAACGGGTATTTCAAACCCGGCATACTCCCCATCAACGTAGAAGAAGTCTACCTCGACGCAAAAGGCAAAAAACAGACCCGCACCTTCACCGTAGAAACCGACGAAGGCCCGCGCCCCGACACTTCCATCGAAGCGCTCGGTAAACTGAAACCGGTATTCGCCGCAGGCGGTTCCGTAACGGCGGGCAATTCCTCCCAAACCAGCGATGGCGCCGCTTTCGTGGTTGTGATGGGAGAAAAGATGGTGAACGAGCTGGGCCTCAAACCATTGGCCCGGCTGGTTGCCTGCACTTCCGCAGGCGTTCATCCGCGCATCATGGGCATCGGCCCGGTAGCCGCCATCCCCAAAGTATTGCAGCAGGCCGGCAAATCCCTGCAGGACATCGACCTGATCGAGCTCAACGAAGCCTTTGCCTCACAATCCCTCGCCGTGATCCGCGAGCTGGGCCTCAATCCCGACATCGTGAACATCAATGGCGGCGCCATCGCGCTCGGCCACCCGCTGGGCTGCACGGGCGCAAAGCTCACCATCCAGATGATGCACGAAATGCAGCGCCTGAAAAAGAAATACGGCATCGTATCGGCCTGCGTCGGCGGCGGGCAGGGAATCGCGGGGGTGATCGAGAACTTGGCTTAGGGGGAGATGTTATTTCATATAAAATAATATGATTGAATTAAAGTTTTTGCTAATTTGCTTTCCGGAAAACCGCTATTGCCTGACTATGCCTCGCACGGATCGCTATGAAAATCAAAACGTATAAAAGACAACGACAGGCGGCAACAGCAGCAACCATTTCTTTGAATCGTCAATAACCGTATCCCAGATGGACCGTAGAGACTTCTTAACACTAGCCCCTTCCCGCAAAAAAACGGTGAAAGTAACTGCTTCCAGGACTTTTTCAGGACTAACGCCCTATACAGGCGAATGGGGCAGAGCGCAGGTGGTGCATTTGCTGAAACGATGCATGTTCGGCGCCGCGCCGGCGGACGTAAAACATTTCGAGGCCATGACCCTCGACCAGGCCGTGGACGCCTTGTTGCAACCGAACGCCAATACGCCCGCTCCTCCCGTGAACAATTACGGCGCGGACGCTACCGGCGTAAACCCCGGCGCTCCATGGGTGCTGGCGCCTGAAGGCGACGAAGATCTCAACAACGAACGGCGCGATTCATACAAAGCCTGGTGGACGGGCGTAATGCTCAACCAGGAAAGGACCATGCACGAAAAGCTCGTGCTTTTCTGGCATAATCACTTCGCTACCGAAACGCAAACCATCGGCGATGTGCGCTTCATGTACAAACACAACGCCATGCTGCGCGCCAACGCCCTCGGGAATTTTAAAACGCTCGCCAAAGAAGTGACGATCGCTCCCGCCATGCTGATCTATCTAAACGGTTATCTCAACTAAAAAACGGCCGCCGACGAAAACTACGCACGCGAGCTGCTTGAGCTGTTCACCTGCGGAAAAGGCCCCGATTCCCATTACGAAGAAGAAGACGTAAGGGCCGGCGCCCATGTGCTCACGGGCTACAAGGTGGACAAAGTGAATATCACTTCCTATTTCGACCCGACCAAACACGACATCACCAATAAACCGGTCTCCTCCTGGTTCTCCAACAAGGTGATCACCGGCAAAACCGGCGCCATGGGCGCCACCGAGCTGGACGATATGCTGGGCATCATTTTCCAGCAGCACGAGGTCGCCA
>JBQCFV010000722.1:0-2811 GCA_051958695.1 Chitinophaga sp.
GCGGCGGCATCATCGGCCTCAGCAGCGCCCTTTACCTGCGGCAAAGCGGCTGGGCGGTGACGGTGCTGGACAAAGGGGATTTTTCGGACAACTGCTCTTACGGCAACGCAGGATATGTTTGTCCCAGCCACTTTGTTCCCATGGCCGCGCCCGGCATCGTAAAGCAGGGCTTCAAATGGATGCTCGACCCCGAAAGCCCTTTCTATGTAAAGCCCCGCCTGAGCCGCGATCTGGCGGACTGGGGCATCAAATTCATCCGCAGCGCCAATGCCGCGCATGTGGAGCGGAGCGCCATTCCCCTGCGGGACATTGCCATTCTCAGCAAACGGATGTACGAGGAATGGCTGCAACTGCCCGGCTTTGATTTCGCATACGAACAAAAGGGCCTGCTGGACATGTTCCAGACGCAGAAGAATGCCGATCATGCGCGTCATACCGTGGAAAAGGCGCGGGCGCTCGGGCTTTCCGGTACGGAATATCTTACCGCGGAGCAGGTGCAGGCCATGGAGCCGCAAACGCGTCTTAACATCCTCGGCGCCGTTTATTTTAAAGGCGATGCGCACCTGTACCCCAACAAGCTGATGCAAAACCTGCGGCAATATCTTCCCGCCACCGGCGTGCAATTGCTGCCGGGCGAGGAAGTAACGGGCATTGAACAGGCGAAAGGAAAAGTGACAAAAGTGATCACACGTACAGGGACATACGAAACCGATATGGTGGTAGTGGCTACCGGTTCCTGGAGCCGCGCCATGGCCGCACGACTGAATGTCAACCTGCCTATGGCGGCGGGCCGCGGGTATTCCATCACCTACGAGAACGCGCCTTATAAAATGAACCATCCCGCCATCCTGATGGAAGGCAAAGTAGCCATCACGCCTATGGACGGCAACAAGATCCGGTTTGGAGGAACGATGGAGATCACCTCGCTCGGCGCGCCGCCGAATATGAACCGCGTGAAAGGCATCCTGCGCACGGTGAAAAACTTTCTTCCGGAATACGACATCCCCATGCCCGCGAAAGAACAAGTGTGGTACGGCTACCGGCCCTGTTCGGCGGACGGGCTTCCTTATATCGGGAGGGTAAAACATCTCGATAACTGCATCATCGCTACCGGGCATTCCATGCTGGGTTTGAGCCTTGGCGCGGGCACCGGCAGGCTGGTGAGCGAGCTGGCCAACGGGCGGCCGCTGAGTATGGACATACGGCCTTTTGCGCCGGAGCGGTTTTGAAATAACCAGGGCGACGAGCGGCAAATAGGCCATTCGCGCGGGAGCAGTTTTGAAATAACCGGGGCGACGACCGGTAAATGAGCCGTCGTGAATCGCGATGCGACAGCCACGAAGCGCACGCTGCCGGTCATGAACAGGATATTGCCCAAACAGCTGCGGGATAAGGGAGCTTGCCGCTATGCTTTCCGCTCAGCCGATATTCGCCGGGTTCGGGATGAAGTTGAGGAAGGCGTTGAACTTGGTCTGGTATTTCCTTTTGTCCAGCTTGTAATAGAACGCGCCGCGCTTGGAGCTGAGACGCTCTTTATCTTTTTGTTTGATGAGCAGACCCGTTGAAAGCACTTTGCGCGAGAAATTCCTTTTATCCATCAGCGTGTCGAAAATGCCTTCATAAAGATTTTGCAGCTGCGGCAGCGTGAACTTTTCGGGCAGCATTTCAAAAACGATGGGATGGAAGGCGGCCTTGTAGCGCAGCTTCCGCTTGGCCAGCTCCACCATATCGCGGTGGTCGAAAATGAGGGAGGGAAGTTTTTTGAGGGGGAACCATTCGGAATGATAGTCCTGGTTGATCTGCTTTTTGTACTTGTTGATATCGATCAGGCTGAAATACACCACGGACAGCGTTCTTTCCACCGGATCGCGCTCCACTTCGCCAAAGGTGTGCAGCTGTTCCATGTACACGTTCTCCAGGCCGGTAAGCTCCTTCAGCACGCGGCTGGTAGCCTCGTCCAATGTTTCTTTGGGATGAATGATGCCGCCCATCAGGCTCCAGCGGCCCTTTTCGGGCTCAAAGCCACGTTTGATGAGCAGTATCTTCATTTCGGCGCCGTCAAATCCGAATATGATGCAGTCTACAGCCACCAGCACCCTGTTCCTGCCGGAGTAATGAGAGATTTCCAAAGTTTTACCAGTTTTTAGCGCAGACCAATTATAATAAATGTCGCTCAGACAATTTATAGAACATTCATGAAAAATAGCTGGAATTTTCCGGATTTAATCCGGATATTTAAAAGTCTATCTACCCATTTAAAAAAAAGTTTCACGTCATGTTGAATAAACCATCCACATTTATGGCCTTATCCTTTGCCGGCCTGCTGGCATTTTCGGCCTGCAACAACGCGGCGGAGGAAAAGAAAACCGCTACTATGCTTACATCACAACCCTACGGCAACCTTGCCGGCACCGAGATCGTGCAGTACACGCTCACCAATCCCGACGGGATGATCGTGAAAGTGCTGAACTACGGCGGCGTTATTACGGACATCATTACGAAAGACAAAAACGGTACGCCGGGCAACGTAGTGCTGTCGTACGACACGCTGGCCGGTTACCTTCAAACCGGCAATCCTTATTTCGGCACGCTGGTGGGCCGTTACGCCAACCGCATCGCAAAAGCCACTTTCAGGATCGATACCGCCACTTACCAGCTTGCGGCGAACAATAACGGCAACTCGCTGCATGGCGGGCAGAAAGGTTTTGACAAAGTGGTATGGAACGTTACGCCGCTCCAGGGAGACAGCAGCCTGCTGCTCGAATACCAGAGCAAGGACGGTGAAGAAGGTTACCCCGGCAACCTGAACGT
>JBQCFV010000723.1:0-7758 GCA_051958695.1 Chitinophaga sp.
CAGTAACATCAACATCAAAAAACTGCTCAGCCTCGTCAGCAAAAAAAGTGACTATACCTTTCTGTACCGGAATGTGACCATCCCGGATAAAAATGTGAGCATCCGCGTGAAGGACGAGCATGTGCTGCGTATTCTCGAAGAAACGCTCGCAGGCACCGATCTTTCTTTTAAAGAGTTGGGCGGAAAGCTCATCGTGATCATTCCCGCCGGCGAAAAAGTGATCGCCAAAAAGATCACCGGTAAAGTGACGGACGAAAAAGGCGAGCCGCTCATCGGCGTAACGGTGATGATAAAAGGTTCGAACAAAGGCACACAAACCGGCGTGAACGGGGAATATTCGCTGGAAGCGCCGGACAACGCGGTGCTTGTGTTCTCTTATATCGGTCATGAATCGCAGGAAATACCATTGACGGGGAATGCAACGCGGTACGACGTGACGATGAAAGCCGGCGCCAGCGGTCTTTCCGAAGTGATCGTAGTAGGTTACGGGACGCAAAGAAGGATCAACCTGAGCGGCGCGGTAGACGCGATCTCCGGGAAGGCTTTGCAGAACAGGCCGATCACCAACGTGAGCACCGGTTTGCAGGGACTTTTGCCCAATCTCAACATCGGTCTTTCCAACGGGCGTATTTCTTCCACCCCTTCCATCAATGTGAGGGGATTTACGACCATCGGCAACAGCAACACGCAGGTAGACCCGTTCATCCTCATTGACAATATTCCCGCTACAAAAGAGGAATTGTCGCGGCTGAACCCTGCGGACATCGAAAGCGTGTCGCTGCTGAAAGACGCCGCTTCCGCCGCCATATACGGCGCCCGCGCGGCATACGGCGTATTGCTCATTACCACCAAAACCGGTTATTCCAGCCGAGTGGCCATCAGCGTTAATACCAATTACGCGGTGCGCACGCTGGGCCGCATCCCTGAAATGACCACCGATCCTTACACCGTGATGGATTTCAAACACCGCGCCGCCACGCCGCTCTACAACCTTTATCCAGACGCAGTGCGCGAATACGCGAAAAAACGTTCCGCCGATCCTTCGCTGCCCGCGGTCATCGTCGATCTCAACAATCCCAACGCCTGGGCGTATTACGGCTCCACCAACTGGCTGGAAGAAGCCTACCGCAAAACGGCGCCGTCTTCCAACACGAACTTCAGCATTTCCAAAAAAGATGAAAAACTCGCCTTTTACGTATCCGGCGAATATTTCCGGTACAACGGCCAGCTGAAATACGGCAACGATATCTACAACCGTTACAACCTGCGCGCGAAAGCCAACTATGAAGTGAACAGCCGCCTCCGTTTCGGCATCAACACGGTATTTACTTCCAGCGATTACAACGCGCCCGTGCTCCTCGACGATCTCTTTTTCCACAACGTGAACCGCACGCCTTCGTTGTCCGTGCCGCGCAACCCCGACGGCACCTGGACCTCCGACGGCGCCTCGCTTTTTGGCAGGCTGCAGGAAGGCGGACGCACCAAAAACTATCTCAACGAATACCAGGCTTCGCTGAATGGCGAGCTGGCCATCATCAAAGGCATGTGGGACCTCAAAGGCGACGCTACTTTCCGCCGCTCGGCCCTTAACGAGAAATCGTACGACGTGCCCGTACCGTACCGCCGCGGCCCGGACCAGCCGTTCGGCTATGCCGGCGCCAATCCTTCCTACGGCCGCAACCGCGCTGACGCCACGCGTTACAACGTGTACAACCTTTATACGGACTTCCACCGCACCTTCGCCAAAAAACATTACGTGCAGGCGCTGGCCGGTTTTAACCAGGAGTACCGCAACTACAGCACCAACAGCACCACCCGCCAGAACCTCATCAGCAGCTCGCTGCCCGATCCGCTGCTTACCACCGGCACGCTTTCGCAAACCGGGCGCGTGGAAGACTGGGCCGTTCGCGGGCTATTCTACCGGCTTAATTACATCTACAACGACAAATATATCCTCGAGCTGAACGGGCGTTATGACGGTACCTCGCGTTTCCCGAAAAACGACCGCTGGGGCTTCTTCCCCTCCGCATCCGCGGCATGGGTGGTAACGGGTGAAGAATTTTTCAAACCTTTCGCCGCTTCTGTCAAACTCGACGTGCTGAAACTGCGGGCATCCTACGGCGCGCTCGGCAACCAGGTTACCCAGAGCTACTATCCATACATCCCCACGATGCCCACCGGCCAGATCGGGCAGATACTCGACGGCAGCAGGCCCATCGGCGTAAAACAGCCCGGCGCCGTATCGCCCACGCTCACCTGGGAAAAAGTGCAGACGCTTAACTATGGCATATCGATGGCCTGGCTTAATAACCGCCTCAGCGTGGACGCCGACCTGTACACCCGCCGCACCAAAGACATGCTCGTAAAAAGCAAAACGCTGCCGGCCGTATTCGGCGCCAGCGAACCGCAGGAGAACGCGGCCGATCTGAAAGTGAACGGATGGGAGCTCAGTTTCAAATGGAGCGACGCGGCGCAGGTAGGCGGCTCGCCGCTGAATTACTCCGTACGTTTCATCCTGGCGGACAGCCGGGCGTACATCACCCGCTACGATAATCCTGCCGGCCTGCTCAGCGACTATTACGTAGGGCAGGAGATCGGCGAGATATGGGGACTGGTGAACGAAGGTTTTTTCCAGACCGAGGACGAGCTGGCAAACTGGCCCGATCAAAGCGCCGTAGGATCGGACGACCAGGGATATAAATTTTATGTAGGCGATCTCAAATTCAGGGACCTCAACGGTGATAAAAAAGTGAACTACGGGAAAAACACGACCTCCGACCCGGGCGACCGTATCATTATCGGCAACTCTTCCATCCGCCTGCCTTACAGCGTGATGCTGAACGCGGACTGGAAAGGTTTTGACGCGAGCGTATTCATACAGGGCGTGGGCAAACGCGACTGGTACCCCAACGCCAGCAATCACTATTTCTGGGGCGTGTTCGCGCAACCCTGGACGAACGTGCAGCTGCACAACCTGGACAGCTGGACGCCCGAGCACCGCGATGCGTATTTCCCGCGCGTAAAGTCCTACATCGCGGAAGACCAGTCCGAGTTGGGCGCGCCGCAAACGAGGTACCTGCAGAATGCGGCATACCTGCGGCTGAAGAACGTGACCGTTGGTTATACGCTGCCCGCTTCGCTTACGAAAAAAGCGCATATCGAAAGGCTGCGGATCTATTTTGGTGCGGAGAACATCTTTACCAGATCGGGGCTTAAAGCGCGCATCGATCCCGAAGGGCTTTCCGGCAGCGTGTACCCGTTCCAGCAAACGTATTCCGGCGGTCTCAACCTGAACTTCTAATCCTGCATGAAAACAAACAACATGAAAAAGATCCATCGCATCATATATCTCGGCATGCTCGCGGCCAGCACCGTTTCCTGCAAAAAGGAATTTCTCGACCGTTTCCCGCAAACGGACGTCACCAACGAAACGTTCTTCAACACACCGCAGGACCTCGAAACCTACACCAATACATTGTATGAATACCAGAGCCCCGGCTGGGACGACATCAATTCCGACAACATCAGCAGCTACAGCGGCAGCGGGGAGGTGGACGTGCTGGTACGCGGCACCATCAACCAGGCCAACGTGGCTTCCTGGGGCGGATGGGACAAAAACGCCTGGGCGCCCCTCCGCCGCATCAACTACATGCTCGACAACGTGGGCAAAACTACCGGCGACCCCGTAGCGATCCGCCATTATACCGGTATTGCGCGTTACTTCCGCGCCCAGTTCTACATGAACAAAATGGACCACTACTCGGACGTGCCCTGGTACAGCACGGCCCTGGCGACGAACGACGAATCCCTGTACAAGGCGCGCGACAAACGTTCGCTCGTAGCCGATTCCATCCTTAGCGACCTCGAATACGCCGTGGAAAATATCAAGCCGGACGAAGGCAACCGTACCCGCGTGTCCAAATGGAGCGCGCTGGCCCTGATGGCCCGTTTCGGACTGAGCGAAGGCACCTGGCGCAAATATCACCCGGAGCTGGAGCTTTCTTCGGATCACACCCGCTTTCTCGAAAAAGCCGTGTGGGCGGCGGACCAGCTCATGGGCAGCGGCCGTTTTGCGATCAACAATACGGGCAAGGGCGGGGAAGACTACCGCGCCATGTTCGTTAGTCCTTCGCTGAGCGGCAACAAGGAAGCTATCCAGTGGGTAGATTATCAGCAGGCGCTGGGCGTGGGCAACAACACGCACACCGTGCTCGGCTGGACCTGGTCGCTGAGCAACAGTTTGGCCGTTACCTATCTCATGAAGGACGGCACGCCTTTTACCGCACAACCCGGTTATGCCACGAAAGATTTTGTGGACATGTTTGCCGACCGCGACCCGAGGATGGCTGAAACTATTGCTCCTCCCGGCTTTTCACCAAACCTGGACGGTAATCCGTACATCGCGAAACCCAATCTCGGCGGTTACGACCAGGTGAAATTTTTTCCGCGTAATCCTTCGCAGCGGCAGGGATGGGTGCTGAACTATTCCGCGCTGCCCCTATACCGTTATGCGGAAACGCTGCTGATATACGCGGAAGCCAAAGCCGAGCTGGGCACCATCGATCAAACCGACATCAATAATACGATCAACCAGCTGCGCATGCGCGTGCAGATGCCGGGGCTGGACATGGCAGCCGCCAATGCCGCACCGGACGCCATGCTCGCAATGCGCTACCCCGGGGTATCAGGCGCCAACAAGGGCCTGCTGCTGGAGATCCGGCGCGAACGCCGCGTGGAGCTGGCCTGCGAGGGGCTTCGTTACGACGACCTGATGCGCTGGAAAGCCGGCAAACGCCTCGAAGACGCGCAGGCAGGCATGTATGTGCCCGCGCTCGGCGCGCTGGATATCACCGGCGACGGCGTACAGGACATTGCGATACTGGCTTCCCCGAACGACGAATCGCCCATTGCCGGTTTGCCGGACAACATTAAAGACAATCTTTCCAAATTTTACCTAAAGGATGAGAACGGGAAAGACAATAATTTTTATCTGAAGAACGGTACTTCAGGTAATATACTTTTCATCCGCGACCGCGACCAGCCGCGGGTTTTCGTGGAACCGAAATATTACTACCGCCCCATTCCGCAAGATCAGCTGTTATTAAATTCCAGCCTGGAACAGATCTTCGGCTGGGATGAATGACGACATAAAATAATTTTCACCGGAGGTTGTTGCCTGCGACGGCAGCAACCTCTTTTGTATTCTTCAGTATATGAAAAAAGCCCGGATAATATTGCTGGCGGGTGTTTTGTGGTTTCCCGCCGCGGCGCAGTTCAAAGGAAAAGTACGTTTGGAGAACGCGCAGGGTATGCCCGGCGTACGCGTGAGCGACGGGTTGAACGTAACGGTGACCGATGCGAAGGGCGATTATAATTTGCCCGGCCGCCCCAGGCAGCGTTTTGTATTCATCACCACGCCGGCAGGTTATAACGTGACGGAGACCTTCTGGCAGCGCGTGGATTCGACAAGGGAAGAATATGATTTTACGCTGCGCCCCGTGAAACAGACGGGCAAGTTTCTCCGCATCACCGATACGGAAACCTGGCGTTACGATGCCTGGGTTACTGACATCAGGGAATATGTAAAGAACGAAGGTGCGGATTTCCTGATCCACACCGGCGATATCTGTTATGAAAAAGGAATGGCCTTTCATGCCCAACAGGTGAACACTGCTACGATGGGCCTGCCGACCTATTACTGCATTGGTAACCACGACCTGGTGAAAGGCCCGTACGGTGAGGCGTTGTATGAATCGTTGTTCGGCCCCGTCTTTTATTCCTTCGATGCGGGCGATGTGCATTATATCGTAACGCCGATGCTGCATGGCGATTATAAACCTTCTTATACAGCGGACGATGTATACCGCTGGATAAAAAACGATTTAGCCCATGCCGATCCGGCAAAACCGGTGATCGTTTTCAACCACGACCTGCTCACATACGACAGCCTGTTCCGCTACAAAGACCTCAACCTGAACGATCACCGGCTGAAAGCCTGGATCTACGGGCACTGGCATATCAATTATGCAAAAAGGCACGGGAACAACGGCGTTTTGTCCGTCTGCACCGCGCCTGCCGCGGACGGCGGTATCGATAATTCCGCCTGCAATTTCGAAGTGTTCAGCACTGACCGCACCGGTATTTCGCACATTCAAAAAAAATATACTTACGTACACCGCAATCTTGTGACGCAGCAGGTACTGCATGGCGGGAAACGTTCGCTGAGCGTAAACGCGTATCATGCCGCGGGTACGGTGGAACAGGTGACCGCGCGGGTGTTCGACAAACAGGGGAACCAGCTGCAGGCTGTAAATTTGCGACCCGTTACCGACTGGAACTGGCGCGGGGAGCTGGCTGCGGGCAAAAAAGATTGTACGCTCACTACGGAAGCGCGGTTGCATGGCGGTGAGATATTGTTCAGACGCGATACTTTGAAAAATGCGGGACTGCGCTGGACAACGAATCCCGGCGGCAACATCTGGCGCTGCGCGCCGTTGCTGGCGGAAGGGAAAATATTCATCGGCACCATCGACGACGAGGCGAACGGGCATGCTTCCATTTCCGCGCTGGATGCGCTTTCCGGCAAACTGTTGTGGCGTTTCAAAACGCGCAATTCCATCAAGAACGTGCTGGCGTATAAGAACGGTCTCGTGATCGGTACGGATGCCGATGGCGTCACCTATGCCCTGGACGCGGTTTCCGGCCGGCTTCGCTGGAAACGCGAAGGGCCTAAAGAATCGTTGCCGGCTTACAATGCGGGTGGCGTTATTCAAGGTGACTATTATTATACGGGAGCGGCAAAGTTTCTCGAAGCCATCGATCTTTCCACCGGCAAACCGCGCTGGACAAACGATGCCTGGCGCGGCGGCGACGGCACCACTGCCGTGATGGCGCTGCAGGACACATTGCTGGCCGTCTCTTCCAACTGGAACGCATTGTTCATGCATCATGCAGGCAGCGGTAAGCTTTTATGGAAAAGGGCAGACGGCGGTATTCGCTTCCGCAGCAGCACGCCCGTATTTGCGGGCGGCAGGCTGTACGTTTGCGGCATCAACTTGCTGCACGTCATCGACCCCCTAACCGGCCGCACTACCGACAGCATACAGGTGCCCGACGGGCTGAAGACCATGGCCGCGCCCGTGGTTACGGATAAGCTGATCATCGTAAGCGGGGCGGAAAAAGGGCTGTTCGCGTTTCACCGGAAAGATCTTCGTCCTGCCTGGCAGTTCAGGCCGGGAGAGGCTTTGTTCTACTCGGCACCCTATTCCAAACCGTCCAGCGCCACGATAGAAAGCACGCCTTTGTACCATCATGGAAAGATCTATGCCGCCGCGCTGGACGGGAATGTATATGTGCTGGATGCGGCCACGGGCAAGGAATTGCGGAAGATCACACTGGGCAGTCCGGTGTTCGCTCCGCTGGCGGTGGAAGGGGAGACGCTGTACCTGGCCGATTTTGCAGGGAACGTATATGCTTTTATGATATGACCGGTTGGTTTATTGCCATATGCATAATATGATCCTTCATTGCGACGGAAGTATTCTCGCGTTGTTCCGGCGGCGAGGTAAGCAAAAAAAGGCATTGCAGATGTGCAATGCCTTTCCTCTTATAAAAAATAATTTCTGTTATGCTTCCAGTATGGCCAGCTCTTTCATGGGAGGTTTTACCGGTTCCTGGCTGAGACCGCTCAGCTCGTGCATGAAATCGTCCGCCCAAAATTCGATGTTGTAATGGCTCACGATCTGGTACAGCCTTTTC
>JBQCFV010000724.1:0-3607 GCA_051958695.1 Chitinophaga sp.
CGAGATTCCAGCCGGGCACCGTGCGTTTGAGCTTTGCATGTCCCGAGCCGAGAATGCGTATCCACCCGCCGTCTATCAGCATGCCGCCGGTGTTATGGATCACGGCGCCTATGGGGGAGCGGGTGGTGACCTGCGTTTGAAAAAGCGCTTTGCCGGACCGGGAAGTGTCCGCCGGTAATACTTCTACTTTATTGGTCGCGGAGTCTATCCATTGTTGGATGACCGGCCAGGCAGGCTCTTCTTTGACGATCAACGAATCAAGCGGGCGCATATGGTATTGCTGCGCGCGTGCATTGGCGGCAAAAAAGAAAAACAGCAGGAATATGACGGGCAGTTTTTGCATGATAAGAAGGTCTCCCGCTAAAGTAATTATTTGCAGTTATCTTTAAAAAAAATACGGATCATGCTAAAGCCATTTTTTACCCTGTTCAGCTTTATTGTATGCAGTATGACGGCTTTCGGCCAGGTGCCGATCAAAGTGCTGGAATCGGGGCATATCACGGTGAAGGCGAAAATAGACGGGGTGGAAGGGAATTTTATCCTTGACACGGGTGCGGGCCTCACGGTGTTCACCAGATCTTTTTTTGAAAAGATCCCGCATACAACGGCGGTAGACGGTGGTTATACCGCGCACCGCGCCACCGGCGAGCGGCTGGATATCGACCTGTACAAAGTTTATAATTTCCAGCTGGGCGCGTTGCATAAATCGGAAGATGAAGTGAGTTTTCTCGACATCGATCTCGGCGGCTTTGACGGCATTCTGTCGCTTAAATTATTTGAACAGCAGCCGTTTACCATCGACTTCAAAAAAGAGGAACTGGAGCTGGAAACGCAGCGTTCCCTTTCGAACGCGCGGATGGCCGGTGAACGCATTCCGCTGCAATTGGAGCAGTCGCGCGGGAAGGCGCTGGATATTTTTGCATATTTCAGGGTGAACGATTCGCTGACGCTACAGCTTTGCCTCGACAGCGGGGCGGGCAAGGACGTGTACCGTTTCAATTCAAAATACCTGCGTAAGCTCGGATTGAAAGCCCTCGATTCCACGGAACGAAAAAGCGAGATCAGCTCGTCTTTCTCATCAAAGATCTATCGTGCGAACGTGGCAAAGATCGCGGTGGAACGGTCGCCCGCCGTTGCGGTGAAGAACGTGCGCGCGCAGTTCGTGGACGGGCTGATCTACGACGGCATCGTGTGGGTCAACTGGCTGGGCCCGCGCATCACTATTGATATTCCCGGGAAGGAAATGGTGATCGGGAAGTAGTTAATTGTCTCATTGTAATTGGCGCATCCGCACCGCAAACATCCCCGCATTCCTGCACGATATGAATGACCGATTAACCGAGGTACGTCACATGCCCCAGCACATTCTCATTCCCTAGCGCCATCGTCTTTTCTTCTTCCCTGATGCGTGTTTCAAGCTCCACGTCCATGGCGGCGGGCACGAAGTATGCCACCAGCTTTCGCACGATCTTCTCCAGCCTGCCGCCGGGTAATAATTGCAATGCTTCCATTGCGGAAACGGGGCCCGCCATGATGATGATCTCCTCGTCCCCTTCGGAGAACGAATCACCGCAGATCATATCCACGCCTAATGTACAATGACCGGCGCGGTTGCCGGAGAACGTATATCCGGCGGCGCGTGGCAGGGCGGTTCTCATGCGGATGCTCACCGGCATTTGGAGCAGCAGCGACGCGATGCTGGCGAACTTTTCCATATCGCCTTTGTTTTCGTGCAGGTATGGGATCATGTGCAGGAAGATGTTGGCCTGCTGCTGATCGAGTAATGAAAATATATCCCAGGCGGGCTGGAAGATGCGTACCAGGTCGTCGTAGATGTTCTTTTTGTCGATCTTGTTCTCCCGCATTTCGATAAGGATGCGGAACAGGTTGATCTCTGCTTCGAAGGGCAGGAAAAATTTACGCGCTTCTTTTTCTTCCTGTTTGTGCCGCCTGATCTGGGCGATGATGTCGTCGGTGCTGCGGGTGGCGGAGTAGGGTACGGGTTGGTGGAAAAGCCCTTCCGGCAGCATGTCGTACAGCCCCTCGCGGCTGCTCCTGATACAAAGCAGTTGTTTGTCGCCGTTTGGCGGGGTGAACCATTCCACGCTCAGCACGTCTTTGGCAAAGCCGCGGCGGCTGTTGCCGGCGGGCCATATAAAAATATCTTCGGGGCTGAAACCCGCTTCCACCAGCTCCGCCGCCAGCACGGCGGCTTTGTAGTCGGTGTCGAGGTCGTTGAGATGAAATTGCCGGGTCGTGTTTTCCATATCGGTTCGTGTAAAAACAACTGTTGTTGCAGCTTCAGAATTTTTTCTGCCGGCAATGCGGCGGGCATATGATCATGTATGTCTAAAGTCCCTGTATCGATACGCCTCAATCCAGCAAACTCCACGAGCTCCGCACCCGCGTCTGCTCCACCAGTTTCTGTTCCGCCACCACGATATTTTCTCTCCGCTGACCAATGAACTCGAGCCCGGCCAGCTTGTTCCACAAAGCGGCCAGCACCTGCATGCAGCCGTCCACCTGCTCCAGTGACGCGCGGATGTTGTAATGATCGTACACCACATCGATGGTACGCATGAGGAGGTCTTCAAAATTCCCGGGCGTCACATCCTTCCACTCATAAAAATATTTGAGCATTTCCTCTTTTTCCCGAGCGCCGGGGAAGTGCAAAGTGGTGTGAAAGATATGCGCGAGGTTGGAAAAGCAGTTCACCAGCATCACCGGCGGCTGCTGATGCACCACGTTGCGGTACGTGAAGAATGTTTGCGCGATATACCCGAGCATATGCTCCGCGAGCATCTTGATGTTCAGCGCCAGCGGCGTGCGGCTGTCTCTCGCCGCCACTTTTTCGACGATGCGCAGGCTGCTCAGCTGCAGCTCGTTGAGCAGGATGCCGAAGCGTTCATAATATCTTATCAGCCCGGGATGACTGATAACGGCCGCCGCCGGCGGAATGTACTGTTCGTTCACGGCGGTGCGCCCGTTGTGCCGCGTGAGTTGCCCGATCACCAGGTGATGCAGGCCCATTTCCGCGGCTTCCACCTGCGATGCGGGCAGGAGGTTCAGCTCGTAATGATGCGCGGCGTACGGATGGCGCGGCGGAGTTTCCTCCGGGTCCGGCACGCCGGCCGGCACACGGTCGTAGGGGTTCATGGAGAGCACCACGCTGTACGGCACGGTCACGTTCTCCGCTTCTTCGTCTTCCTGGAAGCTGAACTGTTTCACCAGCTGATGGTCGTATTCCTCCGGCATAAAATGGAACCGCATGCCGCCCGAAGTAATGGCGTTGCAATGCCGGAGCCGCACTTCCACCTGCCCTGCCATCCGTTCGGCGATCGCGAAGTCGCAGGAAAGGCGCTGACCGCGGTACGGCGGCAGTAAACCGAAGTCGTAGCTCCGCAGGAAAACGGAGGCGGCGTCGCGCAGGCTGTCGGTAAAATGGTTTTCCGTATCGTTGAACTGGCGGGCGGAAATTTTCATGCCGTCCACCCAGTTCACTGCTTGGTGCTTTACAGGATATAACATAATTACTTTTTTTCAGCGTGTATGCCTCAGAGTATCACGACCCGGTCTTCGCCCATGGCTTCGTGCTGCAGGCGGGTCA
>JBQCFV010000725.1:0-4040 GCA_051958695.1 Chitinophaga sp.
AGCACGCGCGACATGGCGCATGCTTACACCAACGGCACGCAGATCATCTGGAACGGCGTGATCGGCAAGTTGCAGCTGGAAGCCCGCGACAAGGTACACATTGAGCAGGTGCAGGCTTACCCTGATGTGGCGAAGCGTTCCGTACGGGTACGGGTACACGTAAACAACGAAAGCGGAAGCGGCGCCAACGGCAGCGTGGTTATTGGCGCGGGCGGAAAAACGGCTTCGCTGAAAACCGCTTTCCCCGTGGGCATCTCCACACACGAGCTGCAATTGCAGTTTGGGGAAGGCATGAAGACCTGGGATGAATTTCACCCCCATCTTTACCGGCTTAGCGCGAACGTAAAAGCGGGGGCTTTGAAAGACGCCGCCAGCGTTACTTTCGGGATGCGAAACGTGACGAACAAAAACGCACAACTACAAGTGAACGGAAGGCGCATTTTCCTGCGCGGTACGCTGGAATGCAACATTTTCCCGCTTACCGGCCACCCGCCCATGAACCGAAAAGGCTGGCAGAAAGTATTCACTTCTGCTAAAGCCTATGGTCTCAACCATCTCCGTTTCCATTCCTGGTGCCCGCCCTCCGCGGCTTTTGAAGTAGCGGACTCCATGGGGTTTTATTTGCAGGTGGAGCTGCCTTTCTGGAACAAAAATGCCGGGAAAGATCCCGGCATGAACGCCTGGCTGGAAAAAGAAGCGGCGCGCATCAGCGCGGAATACGGCAATCATCCCTCCTTCTGCTTCTGGTCGATGGGCAATGAGCTGGAAGGCGATTTCAGCTGGCTGGAATATATGGTGGGCAGCCTCAAGAAAAGCGATCCGCGGCATTTGTACACCACTACCACTTTCAGCTTCCAGCGCGGTCACGGCAAATGGCCGGAGCCGGGAGACGATTTTTATATCACGCAGTACACGCGTAAAGGCTGGGTGCGCGGGCAGGGCATTTTCAACAGCATCCCTCCTTCTTTCGCCACCGATTATACAAAAGAAACGGACAGCCTGCCCGTACCGCTGATCACGCATGAGATCGGCCAGTACTCCGTGTTCCCGAACCTGCAGGAGATCAAAAAATACACCGGCGTGCTGGAGCCGCTCAACTTCCTGGCGATCAAAAAGGATATGGAACGGAAAGGGCTGCTGTCACTTGCGCCGCAATACCTGCAAGCCAGCGGAAAGTTTGCCGCCAACCTTTATAAAGAAGAGATCGAACGCGCGCTGAAAACCCGCAATTTCAGCGGATTCCAGCTGCTGGACCTTCACGATTTCCCGGGGCAGGGCACCGCGCTCATCGGCATACTGGATGCTTTCTGGGACAGCAAAGGACTGGTAACGCCGGAGCAGCACCGCATGTATTGCTCTCCCATCGTGCCGCTGCTGCGTTTTGAAAAAGCGACGTATACGAACAATGAAACTTTCACCGCCACCGCCGAAGCGGCCAACTTCAGCGAAAACGCCATCAGCGTTACGCCGGAATGGGCAGTCAAAAATAAAAAGGGCGTCGTGATCGCGGCAGGCAAGCTGGCTTCAGAAGAAATACCTTTGGGCAACGGGCATATGCTGGGCAATATCAGCGTGCCGCTTCAGCAAATAAAGACCGCTTCGGAACTGACCATCACCTTGCGCATCGGCCAGCACCACAACGAATGGCGCATCTGGGTATACCCTGCGGAAACGCCCGCACATTTTTCATCCGTGCATTACACGCGCTCACTGCCTGAAGCGATGCAATGGCTCAACGAAGGCAGAACGGTGTTGCTCAATCCTGACACGGCATCGCTGAAAGGCGTGGAAGGCCGCTTCGCGCCCGTGTTCTGGAGCCCCGTGCATTTCCCTTCTCAGCCCGGCACCATGGGCATCCTCTGCAACCCGCAACACCCGGCCCTCGCGGCTTTTCCCACGACGTTCTACAGCGACTGGCAGTGGTGGGACCTTATTACTTCCTCCAAAACCATGGTGATAGACAGTTTGCCCGCCCTTACACCTATCGTGCGCGTGATGGACAACTTCTTCAAAAACCGTAAAATGGCGAATGTGCTTGAAGCGCGTGTGGGGAAAGGAAAACTCATTTTCACTTCCCTCGATCTTCACCGAGATCTTGATCAGCGGCCGGCGGCGCGGCAGCTGCGGTATAGTTTGGAAAAATATATGGCGGGGAAGGCGTTTAAGCCATCGGTAGTTTTAACGGAAGCGCAACTGGAAGGGTTGATGAAATAACTGAGAAAAATACTGAAATCATGCAGCAGCGGGTATTACAACCGCTGCTGTTTTTTTTGGCATACCCGCAGCTTCCGGCATCTGTCTTTGCCGCAATGCATTTACGGGTGCAGGAATATCTACTTCAAATACCACATCAACGTACCCGGCTTGTCCTCGCCAAACTGCCGCAACGCGTTCTGATATTGTTCTTCATTATACGCGCGCTCCGTATCGGGGTACATAAAACGTTTGGGCACAACGCGTGAAACCGCCAGCGGGCCTAACACGAACTGCGGGAAACCCGTACGCCGGTGATCGAACCATCCTTCGGCGCCTTTCAGGAAAAGCGCGATCCATTTTTGCGTGATGAGCTGCCGGAGGGTGCCATCGTACTTCACGCGCGGCTGATCGTAATAATCACCCGCATTTGCAGCCGGTTCCACGCCGTAATAACGCATGCTGGAACGGATGGCCTTGTAATAAAGACTTTCCGCCGTTTCCCCCGCCACCGCTATCTTGCCGGCCTGCGCCGCTTCTGCCAGTATAAAACATAGCTCGGTATACGTCATCAGTGAAGCTTTCAGCATAGGATGACTGTCGCTGTTGAACATTGCGGAGAGGCGGGAAATATGCGCGCCGCCGCCATTGTAGTCGTATGGTGCGGGAATAGCGTTTGGCACGCCCACGTAGAGCATATGATCGCTCCTTCCTCCGTCTCGCTCTTCCACCGGCGCGATCCATGCTTTCAGGCGCGGGTCTTTGCGGGTTACCAGCGCATCCACGATCTCTTTGCTGGGCTTGCGTTTGTCAAACTCGGAGAACGCGTTCGCCAAAGGGCCTCCCGGCCAGCTGTTGACGCCGATATCGCCGAGGTAGCGGACTTCCGCGTTGTCCTCGTTGCTTTCAAAGACCGGGTACCGCTGCGGGTCGTTCAGTATCGCCTGCATCTCTGTAAAAGCGGCGGGGTAGTTTTTTGAAATTCGCAGCAGCATGCGAAGCCGCAGCGAATTCGCCAGCTTGCGCCATTTAAGTTTTAGGCCGCCGTACATCGCGTCCGCTTTGGCATCGATGTTCTGGCCGGGCGCGGCCAGCTCGTCGTTGGCGGCTTTGAGCGTATTGAGCAGTGCGGGATAAATATCCTGCTGCCGGTCGTACGCAGGATGCACGATGCCTTCGTTGCGCGAGCGCAGCGCCTCGCTGTAGGGCACATCGCCATACAGATCGGTGAGGTAGGCGAAATTGAAGGCTTCCAGCACTTTGCCTGCCGCGGTGTATTGCGGCTGCTGCATCGACTGCGCGAGCTGCATCATTTCGCGGTTGGCGGAGAGGCGGGCGTAATATTTATCCCAGTTCCGCGGTTCCCAGTCGAACCGGTCGTTTTCTTCGTTGCGCACCAGCGTAATGTAACGCCCGGCGGACGCGGGTTCTTCCCAATAAGCGTCCCGCTGGTAATCGTACGCGGTGCTGATCAGCACGCTGCTGAGCAGAAATTCGGGATTGACCGATTCCGACGCGTTGGGATTTTCGTTGATCGCTTCCAGCCCTTTATCGCAGGCTGAAAGGGCCATCCCCAGCGGCAGTACGAGATATTTGAAAGGCATGCGCGGCATAACCGTATGTTGATGTTTTTTATTTAAAAATTTACGCCTACCCTGGCGCCGAACGAACGCGTATACGGCAGCGACCAGCTGGCCACGCCCGGCGAAATACTGCCGTTGGCGATGGTCATGGCCGTTTCCGGATCGTAACCTTTATCTGCGGCGGTCCATGTGAAAAGGTTGCGCGCGATAAACGATACGCTCAGCTTCCGGATGAACCTGCCCAGTGTTTTTGATGAAAAATCG
>JBQCFV010000726.1:0-2773 GCA_051958695.1 Chitinophaga sp.
GATAAAAGAGATCGCCTACAAGCTGGGCATGACCGATCCCTATTATTTCTCCCGGATGTTCAACAAGCTCATGGGCGTCAGCCCGAACCATTACCGGGCAAAGAGAGGCACCTGACAGGAATTTTCCCGGGTAATTTCAAAATCTCCGTATATTTCTGCCTGTTAATTTTTTATTATGATCATCGACACGCTGGACAACGCCGCGCAATACTACGGCCTCGGGCCCAAATTCGTGAAAACCTTCGAGTACTTAACCCAAACGGATTTCTCCCAGCTGGAAAAAGGAAAATATGAAGTGGACGGAACGGACATCATCGCCATCGTCAACGAATACGAAACCATCGACCCTGCCGGGGAGCAGATGGAATCCCACAAAAAATATATCGACGTGCAGTACATCCATAAAGGAAAGGAACTGATCGGTCATGATTTTATGCTGGAAAAAAAGCCGAGCAAGGCCTACGACGAAGCCGCCGATTATATGCTGTTCGCCGAAAAACCCTCGTTCTTCACCAAATTGGAAGCGGGCTATTTCGCCATCTTTTTCCCGACGGACCTGCACATGCCCAACCTCCGGGCGGAAGGGCCGGAACAGGTGAAAAAAGTGGTGATGAAAGTAAGCGTGAATTGATCCGCGCCGCTTTGCAAAAGGGTGCGGCAAAGACGATAAAGCGCGGGCAGGCCCCGCGAAAAAGCGGGCCGTACCGGTGGTATGGCCCGCTTTGATTAACAACCGTTTAACGGGTTCGTATCGGTTTATTGCGGTATATTGAGGCATATTTAATAATTCCCTGACCTGATAAAAACTTATTAACAAGTCATTTTACCGTCCCGCAAGGGCCTCTTTCCGCCTGAGCATGCATCTCATTATTCTTTCACCATGCAGGGCATGGGATTTCACCGGGTGTATGCATACATAGACATTTCTTAATCGATTTTGGTGAGCGCCTTCCTGTATCAACGGGAGGGTCTTTTTATTTCGCCTTATTCCTCCGCGAACCGCCCCGGGTCCGCGGCCGCGATGCGTTTCATCCAGATCCTCACCAGTACGATCATCTGCACCAGGAAGATCAGCGCAACCGCGATCAGTATCCATACTTTAAAAACATTCAGCTCCACCGCGTACGTAAAGAACAGCATAAAACAAACGTACATCGCCGCACGGCTCGCCACCGAGATCACCGCGAATACTTTCAGCCGCGCGGAGTAAGCGGCCAGCACTTCCCGCAGATGTTTCCCCTTCAGCACGTTCATCGCCTGCACGATGCCGGTAATGTTGTGCAGTACGATGAAGCCGACGGCCCCGGCCAGCAGCGCATTCAGGTAAAACGGTTTCGTATGCCCGTCGAACGCATCGTAGTAGAACAGCAGGAACAGTGTGAACAGCAGCGTTTCCACGATCATCTGGAACAATACGTTGCGGCGTACCGGCATTTTGCGGAGATAGTTTTTCAGCTCTTCCGGGCTTTTGTGGCCCGCGCCCATATTTTGCCATGCGGCTTTTAATTCTTCCATGAGTTTGCTTTTACATGTTTTTTGATCCTGGCGCGCACCCTGTTGAGCCGCACGCCAACGTTGTTTTCAGTGATACCGGTGATCTCGGCTATTTCCGCGTAGCTCAGGTCTTCCAGGTACAGCGCCATCAACGCCTTGTCCGCCGCGTCCAGCGGGGCCAGCAGTTCCAGCAGCCTGTTCTCCTCCGCCTGGTCGGGCACGTCGGGCAGGGCGGGCATATATACGATGGCCGGCCGCCTGCGCCTGAAATGTACCAGGGCGGTGCTTAACGCGATCTTGTAAAGCCAGGTGGAAAACTTCGAGCGGGCTTCATAACCGGGCAGGCTTTTCCAAAGCTGGTACACGATCTCCTGGAACAGGTCCTCCCGGTCCTCGGGCGTATCCCGGTACAGGCGGCATATTTTGAAAATGATGCCTTCGTGCCCGCTTAACAGCTGCAGAAATTGCCTTTCGTCCATGATTTTTCAGTATTCGTTTCCCTGTTAGTTGCGCGGAAATGGAAAAACTTACGGGCAGGGGCAAAAAAAAAACCGCAGCGTGTGCTGCGGCCGTCGTTTATTTTTTAGCAGTGAACCGCTTGATGGGCGTCAGCATCACCTTCCTGAACTCGACCTCCGCGCCTTCGGCCTGCAGCGCAATGCTGCCTTTGGATGCGGTGAGATCGTACCCGCTGTTCACCAGGTCGCCGTTCACCCACACCATGATCCTGTTCCCCACGCATTCCACCACCATCCTGTTCCATTGGCCGAGCGGTTTTTCGGAATTGTCCGTGCGGTTCCGTACGCGGCGCGTGGTGCCGTCTACAACGCCCCATTTTTCTTTCGGGCCGCGGTATACTTCCATGCTGTCCACCGTTACGTTTTCGCCGATGCACCAGAAATCCCCCGCATTCTTGTGCATCATCTGCACTTCGAGCGATTGGGGGAACATGCCGTACAGTACGCGGGGCGTGGACGCATGCACGAGCACCCCGCAGTTGCCGGGCTTGCCCGCGAAGCGGTATTCGGTCTCGAGCCGGTAATCGTGATAGGAAGCGTCCGTAATAAGATGGCCCTGCGGATTGCCAAGGCTTACCAGCAGGCCGTTCCGTACGATGAAGGGATTGATGGCGCCGGTATCTTTATCCATCGCGGGCACGTCTACGTGCCAGCCGGTAAGGTCTTTGCCGTTGAAGAGGCTGCGCGTCTGAGCGGCGCATAACGTGGCGCTGCCAAGCAGCAGTGCGGAGATAACAAAAGTTTTCATGTATGAAAGATAA
>JBQCFV010000727.1:0-2301 GCA_051958695.1 Chitinophaga sp.
GCCATTTCTTTCGTGGTCACCCGTTTCTTTCTGCTCCTTCGTGCCATGCCTTTCGTAGTCATCCGTTTCATCCTGCTCCCGCTGTATGCCATTCCCCTCTTCACGCGAAATTACGCCCTCCTCACCAGCCTTTTTATGATCGTGCTCATGCTCGTCATCTTCCACATACCGGGTGGCGGTTTCATGAATGGCCCATACGCTGCTCAGCGGCGTAAGTATCAGCTGGTCCATAGACAGCCCGGTACGCGGCAGCACGCCCGTTACCACGTATTGATGCTCCTCATGCACATGCCCTTTTTCACCAAGACCGTGCGTGCCGGCAAAAGTATTGCCGATGCTGAGCCCGGTGCGTTCAGCCACCGTGGCGCCGATCACGACTTCCATGGCTTTGCCGAACACCTTGCCCGAGGCGGGTTTCACCTGGTATTTGTCCAGGTAGGCGGTGGTGGTGCCAATAATGCGGTAGCCACGATAGGAATCGCCGAGCGAAAGCGGGATGGCCGATTCCACCAGCGGATGCTGCATGAAGCGGCTCGCTTCTGCGAGAGAAATATTACCGGTCGGCGCGTCGAGGTTATACACGCTGCTGAGGATCAGCTGAAGGGGGCTACCTTTGGCGCCCAATACCATGTCGATGCCTTTGATCTGTTTTTCCAGCTGCTCGCGCGACTGGCGGTTGAGCGAGATCAGCACCAACAGCACGGCCGTGCTGCAAGCCAGCAGCAGCCAGCAGAGCACGGCGTAGAGCGGTTTATGTAAAAGATTTTTGAACGCGATGCGAAGGATCATGACAGTTGGATATGGTCTTTGAATATTTGTTTCAGCCGGTTGTCGTGTGTTACGATAAGCAACGCGGCGTTCTGTTCGCGCGACTGTTCGGCCAGCAATTGCGCTACCGCTTCGCAGTTGGGATCGTCGAGGCTGGCGGTGGGCTCGTCCGCCAGCAGCACTTGCGGGCGCTGCATTAAAGCCCTTGCGATAGAAGCGCGCTGCTGCTCGCCCTGGCTGAGCTGCGCGGGTTTTTTGAGAAGCAGTCCGCCGATGCGCAGATGGTCCGCCAGCTGTTGCAGGCGTTCCGGGAAAGCCGGTTGTTTCACGAGCGCGGCGGGCAGCAGCAGGTTTTCTTTTACGCTGAGCGAACCGATAAAATGCGGGCGCTGGAAAACCAGCCCGATATTTTTCCCCCTGAAAACGTCCATCGCCGCGGTGTTGAGCTGCGGCAGCGAGGTGCCGCCCACGGTCACGTTGCCCGAAGCCGGTCGCAGCAGGCCGGCCAGCAGGTGCAGCAACGTGGTTTTGCCGGTGCCGGAAGGCCCGGTGATAAGCAACGCGTTCCCGCCTTCGCAGGCGAGATCGGGAAATTGCAGCAAACGCCCGTTGGGATGGGCATAGGTGAGATCTTTGGTGTATATCATAACCTTCTCTGTTCCAGAAAGCAACGATGTTGCATTCTGCTTTTTAGGAACGGCTAAGATAGCCCTCCCCAGTAATTATTTTCAGAAAAAATAAAATAAAATGCAACAATGTTGCAAACATACGTTAGTTTTGTCCCCTCACAAAATAAAAATCGACATGCGGATGAACCTTTTTTCAAGATGGAACCTGGACGCGGTGGGGATCGGGGCGTCTCTTGCCTGCGCGGTGCATTGCGCGTTGTTACCCTTGCTGATCACGGCTATGCCGTTGCTGGGACTCGAGGTGCTGGAGAACGACCGCCTGGAACTTCTGCTGCTCGGGATATCGTTTGTTGTCGGTTATGCGGCGTTGTTCAGGGGGTACCGGCGCTATCACCGGCACTTCTGGCCACTGGTGTGGTTTACGCTGGGATTCGGGGGATTGCTGGCGGGACATTTCCTGGTGCCGGAAGGGTTGGAAGCGGCGGTGATCACTACCGGGGCTTTGCTGATCATTGTTGCGCATATGTTGAATTTGCAGGGTTGTAAAAGGTGCAGGGTGGTGAAGAAAGAGAAGGGTAGGATGGCAGCTTGAGGATGGGAGTGTGAAGGTGTTAACACCTGCGGGCCAAACAAATCATTCCTCCCATCATTACGATCATAATTTAGATTAACCTAAAAATAATTTTAGCCAAATATGATACATAATTTTAAATTTGCCTCATAAACAAATTACATGATCCCCCGAATCCTCCATAGCCTAACTATATGCCTGTTCCTCGCACCCCTCGACGCCGAAGCCCAGGGACGGCTAAAAGGGACCGTCACCGCCAACGCGCAGCCCGTTCCTTTTGCCTCCGTCGGTCTTAAAGACCTGAAAACAGGCGCCGTTACCGACACCACCGGG
>JBQCFV010000728.1:0-2626 GCA_051958695.1 Chitinophaga sp.
GGTTCTCCTTCACTTCGTGCAGCGTGATATTTTTATTCTTTTCGTACAGCTCTTTGAACCGGCGCTCCACGCGGATGGCGGGATCGGCGGTCATGAATATTTTCAGCTCGGCATGCGGGAATACTACGGTACCGATGTCCCTTCCGTCCATCACAATGCCTTTCTCCTTTCCCATCTTTTGCTGCTGCGCCACGGCAAACTCGCGCACCTCGCGGATGGCGGCCACTTCGCTCACCTTTTCCGCCACCAGCATTTCGCGGATCAGCGGCTCCACGTTCTCGTCGTTGAGGTACATATCGCTCTGGCCGGATATCCGGTTGTGCACAAATTCAAGGTGAATGTTCCGCAGCGCTTCTTTTACGGCTTCCGCATCGTCCTTGTTCACCGAATGCTGGATAAAATAAAGCGTGATGGCCCGGTACATCGCACCACTGTCTATATACAGATAGTTCAGCTTCCTGGCCAGCTGTTTGGCCAGTGTGCTCTTCCCGCAGGAAGAATACCCGTCTATCGTGATAATTATTTTTTTCAAGCCCCGGTTTTTGAAGGATCTGACGGCTGACGCGCCTTTGCAAAGTTGCCTTAAATCCCGGAAAAATCCAAGGGAAATCGCCTACCTGTCTATCACCACTACCTTATGCGTGCGCATCAGGCGGTGGGTGCCTTTTTCGTAGAACACGAGCAGGTAGGTGCCTTTCGCCAGCGCGTCTATCCGCAGGTCGCGCTCCCCTTCGATGGTGAACTGTTCGATAAGCTGGCCGAGGCTGTTCATCAGGTGCATGAGCACTTCCGTTTGTTCGCCCCTGATGCGCACGGTGAATTGCCCTCGGTTCGGATTGGGGAATACCTCTATGCGCAGGAACGGCGGCACGGCCTTGATCTCCGAATAGCTCACGCGGCCGTTGCTGCGGCCCACCGCTTTGATGCGGTAATAGCTCCAGCCGTCGTAATCGTTCGGGTCCACATAGCGGTAATCGATCCGCGTATTCACGTTGCCGTTGGGCGCGAGCGAGCCCAGCTGGCCTACTTTCACGAAGCCGGTATCCGTATCCAGCCGGCGTTCAATTTCAAAATACGCATTGTTCAGCTCGCGGGAAACGGACCATTGCAGCTGCGCGAAATTTTCGTTCAGCCGCCACGCGTTAAAATAAATAAAAACAGCAGGCGCATACGGCCCGTACAGGATAGAGGCCTTCGTAAAATATTCGTTGTTGCGGATGCCGTTGCGGAAGCGCCGCACGTGCATCGTGGCGTTTCTTAGTGTATTCGTTGTCGTTAGATTGCCGGAGACGGGGAACGTTTCCGGCTCGATGTAGTCCCAGGCATTGTTGACAAAGCGCGTTACATAGCTGGTGCTGCGGTGCGTGGCGTAATCGCGGCCTTCGTCCGCATTCATGTGCTGCAGGGTAAGACTGGCCTCCGCGGCGTCCGTTCTGCCGCGCGCGAGGTTCCAGGTTTTGTTCGTGAAGTCCAGCTTGTTCACCAGCCCGGCGATGGCGTACTGGTATACGCTGTCGAACACGCGGGCCCTGAAATCGTCCGCCGCGCCTTCGTACTCGATGGCCGCCGGTGCGTAGGTGGCGGGCGACGAGCCGATGGGGAACACTACTTTGCCGGAGGTTCCGCTCACCCGTTCGCGGTATAAAAATCCCCCGGCGATGTTGCTGCCGGTGATGATGAAGGACTGCTCGCTGTAACCGGTGATGGTACCGGGATTACCGTTACCGACCACCAGGTTCCAGCCGTTGAGGAAGAGGTGGCCGTTTGAAAAATTCAGGTTGTTGCGCACCTTCATATCGCTGAGGTCGGCGAGTAAAACGCCCAGCCGGTTATCGACTTCGAAATTCGGGAAAGTGGCGCCCAGCCGGCTGTTCACGTTATAGCCGCCAAAGAGCTGCTGCGCTCCCAGGCTGCCGTACAGCGGGTTGTTACCCGAGAAGCGGAACAGGCCGCCTTTGCCGGAGAAACCATTGGCGCTTTCATCGGGCAATGTTGCGCCCGTGCTGTTGATCCAGCTTTTGCCGTAAAAGTTGACGATCGATGCCTTGTTCGTACCAAAGCCGCCTTCGTTCACTACATTGCCGTAAATGGACAGCGTTTCGCCGGAGGATACCTGTATGCGGCCGCCGGGCGCGATGTACATTCCCTGCTGCGCCTGCAAAAGCAGCGGCAGTAGAAGGAGGAGCGAAAGTTGGAACAGGCGTTTCATGTTGGTGTCAGCCTTTTGTTAGTTTTCAGAGATAATGATCCAGCGGTCGTTGGGTACGGCCTGCAATACCCAGCAGTGCGTCCCGGTGCCATTATAGGAGATATAATCCCCGTTATTTTCTCCATCTATATCGTCACTATTGTCAGGATAGGCGCGGAAACGCCTGTAATTATTCGACGGCAGCTTTTTGAGCACAAGCATACGGCCTACGCAGCTGCTGGCTTTGGGCAATGTGATGTATGAGTCGGCATTTGCAGTCATCACGATGGTATAGTCAGTGGGCTGTACGGTATAATCACCCGTAATCGTTTTCACATTATAGATCATCTGCGTATTAAACCGCGTCGCTCCTTCACCGGTGATAGATACTCGCGACGTATTGGCGGTGCTGAATATGATAGACCGCGCATCCTCCTG
>JBQCFV010000729.1:0-5980 GCA_051958695.1 Chitinophaga sp.
AGGAGAACAGCACCATCATGTTGAGGGTGTAGTCCATCATACCCAGCACCACGAAGGCGATGAACATGGAGATCGGTACGGAAGCCGCTACGAACACGGCGTTCACGGCGCCCATGAAGAACATGAGCACGATGGTCACCAGTATAAAGCCGATGATGATCGTGTTGATAAGGTCGTGCAGGGTAACGCGGGTGGATTCGCTCTGGTCGGCCGTGATGGTCACGTCCAGGCCGTTGGGCAGGTAATCCGCCTTCATGTCTTCCACGATCTTCGAGATCTTGTCGGACGCGTCGATCAGGTTTTCCCCGCTGCGTTTGATCACGTTCAGCGTGATCACGCTTTTGCCGTTGAGGCGGGCGTAGGATTCCTGCTCTTTAAAATCGTCTTTTACATCGGCGATGTCGCGCAGGTACACTACCGCGCCGGAAGAGCCGCGGATCACGATGTTGCGGATCAGCGTGGGGTCTTTGTATTCGCCTTTTACGGCGAGCGAACGTTTCTGCCCGTCCATGGTCACCTGGCCGCCGGAAATGGTGCGGTTCTCCATGGCCACTGCATTGGCCACATCGTCGAAGCTGATGCGGGCCGCGTCCATTTTATATTTGTCGAGGTCGATGTGGATCTCCCTGTCCAGCGCGCCCACGATGTCTACCCGGGTAATTTCTTTCAGGCCTTCGATGCGGTCCTGCATTTCGTCCGCGTAACGTTTGAGCGTTTGCAGGTCGAAGTCGCCGCTCATGTTCACGTTCATGATCGGTATCTGCGACACATCGATCTGTATCACCTGCGGCTCCTGCCCGTCGGTAGAAAGGTTGGTGGGCAGGTCGGGCTTCGCTTCGTCGATCTTCGCCCGCACTTCGTTGGCCGCCGCCTCCAGGTCCTCATCGGGATTAAACTCGATGGTGATGGCGGAATAGTCCTGTACGGAGCTGCTGGTGATCTTTTTTACGCCTGAAATGGATTTCAGCTTTTTCTCGATCGGTTTGGTCACGAGCGTTTCCATGTCTTCCGGCGAGGTGCCGAAATAAACGGTGGATATATAAAACTGGGGGAACACTACCTCGGGGAACTGTTCCTTCGGCATTTTATTGTAAGCCAGGAAACCGGCGATCGTAATGATAAGGGTCGCCACGTAAATGCTCACCTTATTATCGATCGCCCAGCTGGTGAGCTTAAACTCTTTTTCTAAGTCCTTCATCGGTTAAATTTTAAAGATGGCAAACGTGGTTACAATTTGACGTAGTCGTTGTCGTTCAGCCCCTGGAAGCCTGTAGTAATGATCCTGTCGCCGTCTTTCAGACCGGATTTTATCTCCGCTTTATCGTTGTAAGTGCGGCCCAGCTCGATGTTCACGCGGGAAGCCTGCAATTTGCCGCCTTCTTCTTTTACGGTGAGCACGTACGGTTTGCCGAGCGAATACTGGATCACGTTCACGGGTATCACGATCGCGTCTTTGGCGCGGTAGTCCACGATGCGCAGCTGCGCGATCATGTTCGGGCGTAGGTCCGCGGAAGGTTTCAGCGGAATTTCCACTTTGATGGTGCGGCTCAGCGGGTCGATCACTTTGGACGCAAAACCGATGCGCGTGCGGATCTCTTTCTGGATGTCCGGCAGAGTTACGATCACCTCGTCGCCCGTTTTAACGCGGCCGGCGAATGATTCGGCGATGTTGGCCACAACGCGGAGGTTGCTGCTGTTCACCACGCGGAAGGCGGGCTGGCCGGGGGCGGCATTGTCGCCCAGCTTGGCGATCACTGCGTCTACGGTACCGTTGATGGGAGACACGATGCGGGTAAGCGCCTGCTGTTCTTTGAGCGTGGCGAGCTTTCTTTCAAGACTTTCCACGTTCGTTTTGGCGTTCAGGTATTGTACTTCGGAACCTATCTTCTGTTTCCAGAGGTTTTCCTGCTTGGCGAACAGCGTTTTGGCAAGATCCAGCTGGGTCTGCAGCTCAGCGATGCCGGCGCGGGCCACCTGGTCGTCTATCTGCGCAAGCGCCTGGCCTTTTGAAACATGCTGGCCTTCTTTTACGTAAATGGCTTTGATGATGCCGGGGCTCTGCGCGCCCACGTTCACGTTCTCGCGTGCGTCCACGTTGCCCTGTATGTCGATGAAGTGCTCAAACAGGGTGTCTTCCACCGGCGCAATGGTCACGGTCTTGGTCTTTACCGTGGAATCGCCGGCTTTCAGCTCTTTTTCGAGCTTGGAAATCTCAAGGTCCAGCGTGGCTTTCTGTTTTTTGAGCTCCTGGAGTTTCTCGGCTTTATTTACCTCCCCGCCGCATGCGGCCATGATAACGGTGGCGAGAGAGAGCACTAAATATCTTTTGGTCATTGTATAATAGATTTAAGGCGGATGTTTTGAATAGATGGATGATTAAAGTTTGCCGTATGCTCTCAGGTAATCCACACGGGCCACGATCACGTCATACAGGGCGGTGAAATAGCCGTTCTGGGCGGTAAGCATCGCGGTTTCGGCGGTGGTCATTTCAAGGCTTGAGCCCACGCCTTCGCGGTATTTTATAACGGTCGTTTCGTACACGTCCTTTGCAAGCTGCATGTTCTCCTCCTGGTTTTCCAGCCGCACAATGCTGTTCCTCAGGTTAGCCGTCGAAGACGCCTGGTTCAGATCGATATTGAACTTCGTCTGTTCCAGGTGAAGCTGGCTCCGTTCCACTTCGATCATCGCCTGGTCTACTTTTCTTTTCCGCTGCATGCCGGTGAAGATGGGCACTTTCAGGTTGACGCCGTAAGAAACGTACCCGTACCAGCTCTGGGACGAGAAATAATTAAACTCGTTGCTGGCCCTGGAAGCGCCGCCCTGCCCGAACAGGGAAAGGGAGGGAAGCCCCTGGAGACGGTATCTTTTCAGATCGTATTCCATCGCTTCTTTTTGTTTGGCCATCAGCTGGTATTCTACGATGCTCATATAATTGAAAGGCTGATCTTCCTGTATGTCCGCTTTCAGCGCGTTGCTGTTCAGCGTATCGGTGAGCACCACCGGCTGGTCTATAGGCAGCCCGATGGCATATTTGAGGGAAGCGATCCCTACTTCGCGGAGGTTCTTCAGGCGCACTTCTTCCGCCTTCAGGTTGTTTACCTGCACCACCAGCCTGTCAACGTCCAGCTTTTCAACGAGGCCGTTCTTGTAGGTCTCTTGCGTTTCATGCAGGTTCTGGCCGAGGCGCTCGATGTTCTCCTTCATGATGGACAGGGCTTTGTCCGTGGCTACCACATTGTAATACGCTTTATAGACGTTCACCTTGGTATCCAGCTCTGACAGCTCCACGCCTTTCCGGGCGAGCTGCTCGAGCGTTTTCCGCGCCTGAAGGGCCACGAGCACGCTGGGGTCGAACAGCACCTGGTTCACGTCCACCGTACCCACTACATTGTAGGAGAGGCCGAAAGCGATAGGAACCGTAGTGCCTTTGGGCACGGAAGGGTCGAAGTTGCTGACGTCGAACAATTGTTTCTGAAGAATGGGGTTATGCTGGAAAGAGCCGTTGCCCGACACCTGGGGCAGCGCGAGACCCGCTACTTCCTTGTTCACGGCGAGCTGCTTCAGTTCGTCCAGCCGCTTGTCGCGTACTGCAAATTGGTGCGTCATGGCATATGCAACAGCTTCTTCGGCTGAAAATCGCATGGTTTCCTGCGGCGGCGGCGCCTGCTGTTGTGCCCTGGCGGATGTGAAAAATTGCGTCATCAGTCCGGCGAAGGCGATGAGCTTCCATTTAAAGTGCATAAGTGTTATTATTTATTCGGGTAATCTTTGGACTTATATTTTTCGATCTTCTGATATCCTTTCTGGGAGGCCACGCCGAAGAGGAAATGTTCCAGCAGCACGCGCTGTACCTTCGACATGTCGTAGCCGTTCATCGGGAACAGTTCCGGCTGGAAGCAGAACATGGTGGAGGCGGTACGGAAATGGCTGAGGATGTCGAGATCGATATCCGGCCGGTACAGCCCTTCCCTGATGCCGCGTTCGAGGTTTTCGCGGACGGTTTGCATCAGGAACACGTTCTTGTGTTCTTCGAACAGCTGGAATGCTTTGGCATGGAACTTCTGCAGGTCCATCATCACCACCGGGTTCATATTCCGGAGCTTCTCCTCCAGCATCTTCATCACGAGGAACAGCTCTTCCACGGCATCCTTGCTGGTGTTGCGGCTTTCGATGCACTGGTCCTGCATGAGCTTGAGATGGCGGCTGATCACGTTCACTACCAGGTCGCTTTTATCGGCAAAATGGGCATAGAGGGTCTTTTTGGAGATCCCCATCTTGATGGCGATATCGTCCATGGTAATGGACCTGGTGCCGTATTGCCGGAACAGGTTGAACGCCGTATCTAAAATTCGCGCTTGTACTTCCATACACGCACAAAACTATGGAAACTATTTAAACTTCAAAAGTTTCCATTCAATTTTTTCAAACTTTATGACGAACGGGATTGGTCAGCCGCGGACGCGATTTGCCATACCGGCGGGGCGTCGTGCCCTTTAAATACAGTACCTTTGCCCTTTCAATACCATATCACATGTCTCCAAAACTGAGGTTTAAGGTGCTGGCTTCCCGCCTTTTGCGTTATTTTTTCCAGGGTTTGCTGATCCTGGCGCCTATCGGGATCACGGCTTTTACGCTTTACTGGGGTTTCGTTACCATCGACAATTTGCTGCCGAAAGACGTGGTGCCGGTGGACCATCCGTTGAATTTCCTGCGTTACAAAGGCGTCGGTTTTGTGATCGTGCTGGTGCTGGTGGTGCTGGTCGGTTATTTGAGCTCCTCCTTCATCGTGGGGCGGCTGATCGACATGTTCGACCGCATACTGGAACGTACGCCGTTTATTAAATATATCTATTCGTCTGTAAAAGATGTTTTTGACGCATTTGTCGGGGAAAAGAAGAAGTTCGACCATCCCGTGCTGGTAAATGTTTACGGGGAGGACGTGTGGGAAATGGGCTTTATAACGCAGGAAGACGTGCGGGCTTTGGGGCTGGAAGGGTACCTGGCGGTGTATGTGCCGCATGCTTATGCTATTACGGGCAAGGTATTTATGGTGAGGAAGGAAAAGGTACGGCCGCTGACGAACGTTTCGGCTGGCGAAGCAATGAAATTCGCCGTCTCGGGCGGGGTAACGAATATTACCGAATTACCGGCGGTGATAGAGGATAAAGGCGGGCGTTAGGGGATGATGACGGAGGGAATAGGCCGGATGTCAGGGGGAATGATGGGTATGAGGAGAAGTCCGGGCGTTAGGCGGGACGATTTCCGGGGGGATAAACAGCCCCTTAACCGGTGTTGCACAATTCATTTTCCAATCGTTTTCCGGGGATATTACCGGTTTTGAGTGATAAACTATCAGCTTGAAAATCCTGCGATCACGGTTTTTCCGGCGATCTTGCCGGTACATCAAAAATTCTTAAGATGTTGCCATTGTTGCGGCTGGCGGACGTGCCGGCTTTGTTTTCCTTTGTCCTTAACCGGATTGAAGGAATGGTTACCCCCCCCGCGGCGAGGCCGGCGTTCGCTTCCATCATTATAATTAGCTGCCGGGTATTTGCCCGTAAACGCATCATTCACCGGCTCCCGGTGATACTGGCGCTTTTGCTGACCCTGCCCTGTTCCGTAAAAGCCTGGGGCTTCTTTGCCCACGAACGGATCAACCGGCTGGCGGTGTTTTCGCTGCCGCCGGAGATGCTGACCCTCTTTAAGCCTAACCTGGAATACCTCGTGGCGCAGGCCACGGCGCCGGATAAACGCCGGTACCTGCTGCCCGCCGAAGGGCCCAGACATTATATAGATATAGACCGTTACGGCTCCCCGCCTTTCGACGCGCTGCCGCGCAGCTGGCGGGAGGCCGTGGCGAAATTTACGGCCGACAGCCTACAGCGCAACGGCGTGCTGCCCTGGCATCTTGAGCGGATGATGTACCGGCTGACGCGCAGTTTCATGGAAGGCAATACCGCGGCCATCCTGAAAACCGCGG
>JBQCFV010000730.1:0-2270 GCA_051958695.1 Chitinophaga sp.
GTACACCTTAAATTTCTCAACCGACACGCCTCCTGTCCGCTATATCAGGATAAGGGTGAAAAAAGTGGCGAGCGGCGAAAACGCTTACAGCAACCTGAGCGAGCTGACGCCGGCGTACAAAAAATAAGCAGCATCAATAAACAAAGGATATAACAAATGAAAGTAACGATCGGCGTTTGTTTTCTCTTATGCGCTTTATCGCTGTCCGCGCAGCAGCGCCCCTTGCAGATCTGGTTCGACAAGCCCGCCGCGCAGTGGGAAGCGACGCTGCCGCTGGGGAACGGCCGCCTGGGCATGACGCCGGACGGCGGCGTGGAGAAAGAAAAAATAGTGTTGAACGATATTACCCTCTGGTCCGGCAGTCCGCAGGACGCCAATAACTACGAGGCCTACCGGCAGCTCCCGGAAATAAGACGGCTGCTATCCGAAGGGAAAAACGACGAAGCGCAAAAGCTGATTGATAAAAACTTTGTATGCCTGGGGCCCGGCTCCGGCGGCCCGCAATGGGGATGTTTCCAGATGCTGGCCGACCTGGCGCTTATGCACCGGTACGAAGGAAACGCCGCGGATTACCGCGATTACCGCCGCTGGCTTTCGCTGGACAGCGCGCTGGCATACACCGCATTCAGCATCAACGGCGTGCAATACCTGCGCGAGTATTTCACCAGCTTCGGCGATGATGTAGATGTGATACGGCTCAGCGCCAGTGAGAAAGGGAAGATCAGCTTTTCCGTCGGTATCAGCCGTCCTGAAAAAGGAACAGCTTCCCTCAACGGACAGGCGTTAACGTTAGCCGGTCAGCTCGATAACGGAACGGACGGGAAAGGCATGCAATACCTCACCCGCGTGAGGATCGTGAATACCGGCGGAAAACAGATAACAAAAGGAAATGAGCTGGTGGTGGAAGGGGCGGACGAAGCGCTGATCTTTATTTCAACCGCAACGGATTTCCGCCTCGCGGATTATAAGGCGCTGGTGGAAAAAAATATGAACGCCGCGCTCCGGAAAAAGTATACCGCGCAAAAACAGCAGCACATCCGCAATTTCCGCAAGCTGTTTGGCCGTGTTGCCGTTGACATCGGGAGCGGGCCGGCAGAAAAATTGACCATGGACAAAAGACTGGCGGCTTATTACAGCCATCCGGGGGAAGACAGATCGTTGCCGGTGCTTTTCCTGCAGTTCGGAAGATACTTAAGCATCAGCAGCACGCGGGTAGGACTGCTGCCGCCCAACCTGCAGGGGCTTTGGGCCAACCAGGTGCGCACGCCCTGGAATGGCGATTACCATCTTGACGTAAACGTGCAGATGAATCACTGGCCGGTGGAAATGGCCAATCTTTCCGAGCTGAACCTGCCGCTCACCGAGCTGGTGCGCGGGCTGGTGAAACCCGGTGAAAGAACGGCCAAAGCCTATTACAATGCGGAAGGATGGGTGGCCCATGTGATCACCAACGTTTGGGGTTTTACGGAGCCCGGCGAAAGCGCGTCGTGGGGCGTCACGAAATCCGGCTCGGGCTGGTTGTGCAACAATTTATGGGAACATTATGCGTACTCGGACGATGTGGCTTACCTGGAAAGCATTTACCCGATCCTCAAAGGTTCGGCGTTATTTTATAAAAGCATCCTGGTGAAAGATGAAAAAACAGGATGGCTCGTCACTTCACCCTCATCTTCCCCTGAAAATTCCTTTCTGCTTCCGAACGGCAACCACGCCAGCATTTGTGTGGGCGCTACGATCGACAACCAGATCATCCGCGAGCTGTTCACGAACGTGATCGAAGCCGCGCAGAAGCTGAAGCGGGATAAAGCGTTCGCGGACGATCTGCGGGCGAAGCTGAAACAGCTTCCTCCCGCGGGCATTATTTCCGCTGACGGGCGCATCCAGGAATGGCTGGAAGATTATAAGGAAACGGACCCGCAGCACCGGCATAGTTCTCATTTGTACGGCCTGTACCCCGCCAGCCTGATCACCGCTAACGGTACGCCAGCGCTGGCGGCCGCCGCTAAAAGATCTTTGGAGGTAAGAGGCGACGACGGTCCCAGCTGGGCCATTGCCTACAAACAACTTTTCTGGGCCAGGCTGCTGGACGGCAACCGCGCTTTCAAGCTGCTGCGCGAACTGCTGAAACCCACGCTCCGAACGGATATCAACTACGGTGCGGGTGGCGGCGTGTATCCCAATCTGTTCTCCGCCGGCCCGCCTTTCCAGATAGATGGCAACTTTGGCGCAGCCGCGGCGATCATGGAAATGCTCCTGCAAAGCCATGCCGG
>JBQCFV010000731.1:0-6998 GCA_051958695.1 Chitinophaga sp.
CTTCGCGCCGGGCACGATCGCCTGCGCCATGACAGCGGGCGGAATGATCAGGAAGAATATGAGTATTGATAAACGCATGAACGCTGATTGTGTTTGTTAAAAAAACCGGGGCGAAACCACCTGCGATTTGTCCCATCCAAATTCGAAACGCAGCATGATCTCGTGCGAGCCCTGGTTGTACCTCACGAAATCGGAAATGCTATGATCGTAAGCATAACCCAGCCTGAACTGGTTGGTCAGCTGCAATTCCAGCAGACCGGCAATAGCATCGCCGGTGCGGTATGATGCGCCGATGCCCACTATTTCCCTGATCCAGCAGTTGAGGTTGATGTCCGCCTGTACCGGCGCGCCTTTTACAGCTTTCACGAGAAAAGACGGTTTCAGCTTCAGGCTTTGATTCAAATCGAACACATAACCGGCCATCAGGAAAAGATGCATGTACTTCTGCGCGACCACTTCCGTGCTGTACAGGTATTGATCTTTCCGCAGGTAACTTTTTACGAGGTTTGGTACGGATACACCCGCATAAAATTTCGGCGTATTGTAAAAAATGCCCGCGCCAAAACTCGGCATGATGGCGTTCACATTTTGCATGAACGCAGGATCGCCGCCTTCCGTCAGCGCTACTTTAGTGAGGTCTGCTTTGTAATTGCTCAGCCCGCCCTGCAGGCCGATGGCAAGCGACGAACCTTTTTCGTCGAAATTGCCGCGGTACGCGTAGCTGGCATAAAAGCCCGTTGTTTTTACGATACCGATGCGGTCGTTGAAAGCCTGTATGCCGATGCCTACCTTTTTGTTGCGCGTAGCCATATCAAAAGACAAGGTGCCCGTTCTCGGCGCACCTTCCACGCCCGCCCACTGGTGGCGGTACATGGCCGTAGCGCTTAACACGCCGCGGCTGCCGGCATAGGCCGGGTTTACGGCCATCATATTGAACATATATTGCGTATACATCGCTTCCTGCTGCGCCAGCAATTGCTGACCGCTGCAGAGTACCAGGATGAGTATAAAGATCTTTTTCATGGTTTAACGCATTATGGTGATGAAGTTCACATACTTTTCACCGGTGGTTATATTGACCGCCACATAATAATAGGTGCCGTCCGGGAGGCGCTGCCCGGCGTACGTGCCGAGATTACTGGAGCCGTCCCAATCGTTGCGGTATTCCGCCGATTTGAAAACGGGGCTGCCCCAGCGGTTGAACACTTCGAGCGTGATCTTGTCGCTGCCCATATTCGCGATCACGAAGCGGTCGTTGATGCCGTCGCCGTTCGGCGAGAAACCTTGCGGGATGCGCAGCTGCGTGGGATTCAGCACTACCGGCGTAGCGCCCTGCTCGTCCGGGATGCCGTTGCCGTCGGGGTCGCCAAGATTGCCGTTCATGGACACGTCCGTTACCTGCCCGCCGCTGCCGGTTACCGTTGCCGTTACGTTCGCGAGGTTGTTGAAGGTGCCGAAGGATCTGTTCGGCATCACGTTCATCGTCACGCGCACGGTATCTTCCCTGCCTGGCCCGAGCATGCTGTTGGCGGATGTCAGCAGCTGCTGGTCCGTGACGCCGTCGAAGGCCGGGTTGGGGCTAAGCCCGCCGGTCGCACTGATGCTCCCCACCACGCGGAATGAAACGGGCGGCGGGAAGGCGGCCTGCAGATCGTCTGCCAGCCTGATCTGCGAAAGCGCGGCGTTGCCCATGTTGCGCAGGTAGAAAGTGAAGGTGAACGTGCTGCTGCCGTCGGTTTCCAGCTTTGTGCCGCTGACGGCTTTGGCAAGACCGATCACCGCGTTGGCAGCGAAGCTGAAGCTGGTAACCTGATTGCCTGCTGCTGCCGCGTCGCGGCCATCGTTGGAGACGTCGGTTACCGGGATGTTGTCTCTCACGCTTTGCGCCTGCAGCGTGGCGGAATTTTCGGACGGGCCGAAGGTGTTATGGGCGTTCACGATCAGGGTGAGCGTAATGGAATCCTGCGCGCCCGCGTCGAGCGTGCTGAGGTTTTGCAGCAGCGCGGTATCGGCGGCGCCGTTGAAGGCGGTGTTCGCGATCAGCGTACCGCTGGCGGAGATGTTTTCTATGGTGTAGGTAACGGCGGCGGGGAATACCTTGCGGAGATCGTCGCCGGTCATTACGTTTTTCAGATTCGCGTCCCCTGTATTGCGCAGCGTGAACACGAAGGTTTGCCGGTAGGCGCCGTCAGGCAGCAGCTCCGCTGCATTTGCCGCTTTGGCCAGGCCGGCGGCGGGGTGTTCCGGCGCGGGGATAATGGTGATGTAGAGATGGCCTGTATCGCAGAGCGACGGCGTGCCGTTGTCGCAAACGCGGTAAACGATGGTGTCCGCACCTTCGTAGTCTGCATCTGCCGTGTAGCTGGCGCTTCCCGAGGGCGTGAATACCAGCGTGCCATGCTGCGGCTCACCGATAATGCTGGCGGTGAGTGTGTTGTTATCCGGGTCGCTGTCGTTGAGAAGAACTTCGCGGGCAACGGTTTCGCCTGCGGTCACGGAAGCGGTGTCGTCAACAGCGACAGGCTTTTTGTTGACCGGCGTAATGGCAAACCGTACTATGGCGGTATCGCAGCGGGAAGGCGTACCATTGTCGCATACTTTGTACACCGCCGAATCCGCGCCGCTGAAGCCGCTGGCGGGCGGGTACGTGAAAGCGCCGCCGGGGACCAGGGCAAGCGCGCCGTTAACCGGTGCTGTTACGATGGAAGCGGTGAGCGTATTGCCTTCGGGGTCGCTGTCGTTCGTGAGCAGGTTGCCCGTGGCCACGGAATCCTCTTTCGTGGTAAATGCTTCATCTGCAGCTACCGGCGCGTCGTTGACGCTGGTGACGGTGAAGATAACGCGGCCTGTATCCGCAAGTCCGCCCGGATCTGCGATGGTATAAAAAGCGGTATCGTTTCCAAAAAAATCAGGGTTGGGAAGATATGTCAGCGAGCTGTCCGCATGGAGCGTCAGCGTACCGTTTTTCGTTGATGTGATGATGAGAACCGCCAGCCCGTCCCCATCCGGGTCGGAATCGTTGACCAGCAGGCCGGGCCGGGGAACGTTCAACGTATCGTCTTCCTCAACCGTATAAACATCATCGGCGGCCACCGGTTTTTCATTTACATTGATAACAGTTATGTACAGCGTGGCGGTATCGCAGCGCGACGGCACCCCGTTATCGCAAAGCTGGTAGCGCAGCGTATCCCGCCCCGTATAACCAGGGTCCGGCGTGTATGTGAAAGGCCCCCGGTTATTCAAAATAACGTCGCCGTTTGAAGGCGCCGTTACAAGGCTTATCATGAGGGTATCGTTGTCGATATCACTGTCATTCAATATTACATTGCCGCTCACGGCCATTTCCTGGTTGGTAACCACGGAGTCCGGCAGGGCTACCGGCGCATCGTTTATTGCGTTGACAGTGAACACCGCCCTTGCAGTATCCGACAAACCGCCGCCGTCGGTGATCGTGTAATATGTCGTATCGCTACCGAAGAAGTCCGGCGAGGGCGTATAAGTGAACGAATTACCCGGGCCGGGCGTCAGCGTACCTTGTGCAGGCGGTGTAATCACGGCAACCGTCAGCGTATCGCCGTCCGGGTCGGAATCGTTGGCCAGCAGGCCGGGCGCGGGTACGCTCAGCTCAGTGTCTTCCGTTAGCGTATAGGCATTGTCAACAGCTTCCGGTTTTTCATTTACGGGCGTCACGATCATATAAAGCGTTGCCGTATCGCATAATGAAGGTGTTCCGTTATCGCAAACCTGGTAGATCAGCGAATCCGTCCCGCTAAAATTATTACCCGGCGTATAGGTGAAGCTGCCGTCCGCATTCAGTACCACGGTGCCATTTACCGGCGCCGTTACAAGACTGGCGGTCAGCGCGTCGCCTTCGGTGTCGGTATCGTTGGTCAGCACATTGCCTGTCGCGGGAATATCTTCGGTCACTGTTACAGAATCGGCTACCGCTACAGGCCGGTCATTCACATTCACCACGATCATATAAAGCGCCGCCGTATCGCATAATGAAGGACTTCCGTTATCGCATACCTGGTAGATCAGCGAATCAGTTCCCGCAAAATTGCTGTTCGGCGTATAAGTAAAGCTGCCATCCGCGTTAAGCACAACGGTGCCATTTACAGGCGCGGTCACAAGACTGGCGGTCAATGCATCGCCTTCAGGATCGCTGTCATTGGTGAGTACATTGCCGGTCGAAGGAATATCTTCGGTTAATGTCACGGGGTCGGCTACCGCAATCGGCCTGTCATTCACATTCACGACGGTCATATAAAGCGCCGCTGTATCACATAATGAGGGCGTTCCATTGTCGCACACCTGATAGATCAGCGAGTCAATGCCGGTAAAGCTGGTATTTGGCGTATAAGTAAAGCTGCCGTCCGCATTCAGCACAACAGTGCCATTTACCGGCGCAGTCACAAGGCTGGAGGTCAATGCGTCGCCTTCAGGATCGCTGTCATTGCTCAGCACATTGCCGGGCGAAGGGATATTTTCCGTCACTGTCACCGAATCGGCTACCGCTACAGGCCCGTCATTTACATTCGCCACGATCATATAAAGCGTCGCCGTATCGCATAATGAGGGACTTCCGTTGTCGCACAACTGGTAGATCAGCGAATCGGTTCCCGCAAAGTTGCTGTTCGGCGTATAAGTAAAGCTGCCGTCCGCATTCAGCACCACGGTGCCGTTTACCGGTGCGGTCACAAGACTGGCCGTCAGCGCGTCGCCTTCGGGATCGCTGTCATTGGTGAGCACGTTACCCGTCGCGGGAATATCTTCCGTTACCGTTACGGAATCTGCCGCCGCTACCGGCCTGTCGTTTATCACCGCGATCGTGAAGAGCAGCGTAGCCGTATCGCATAAAGAGGGAATACCGTTGTCGCAAACCTGGTAGATCAACGAATCAGGCCCGGTATAGCCGGCATTTGGCGTATAGGTATAACTGCCGTTCGAATTCAGCACCACCGTGCCATTCACCGGCGCCGTTACAAGGCTCGCCGTTAGCGCATTGTTTTCGATATCAGTATCATTCGCCAGCACATTACCGCTCAAAGGCGCATTGATATCGGTAATACCCGTGTCCGGCACGGCGGCCGGCGGAGTGTTCGGCAGGGCGTCAGAAATCGTGCGGGTTGTATTTTTTAGTACGTCCGTTGCCGTTATGAAGAAGCCCGGCGGAGGTAATGCTTTCCCGCCCCGGCCGTGCGCAGGTAAGCCGCCGGATGCTCCACACACGGATGCATGGCTCACTTCAGCGTGCCAGGCGTGAGAGCGCAGTGGGAATAATAACAGCGTACAAATAATAAAAGCATGCGGCACACGGGTGATATGCCGGGCAACAAAGCGGTAGATAGTGATCATATAGGTGTATCGGATCTAACAATAACTGGTTCCAGAGCTAGCCTCAAGGTGAATCATTTGCAGGGCCGGAAGGTGGAAATGATAACTTAATGGCATATATGGTTACTGCTTGTTTAAACACAACTCTTCTGAAATGGTTTAAAGAAATCAAAAAAAATCGCGCGATAAAAACAACAGTAGCAAATATTTCCATACCGAAAACCGTGGTCTTCTTTTCCGGCTGCATGATCAATAACGCCGTATAACCTTTGCCCCCGCTGAATTTTATACTAACTTCATGCAGGGAAACGCTCTACAATATGCCGAACAAGATCCATCTTATCAAAGGGGACATTACCAAACAGAACGCAGACGCGATTGTGAATGCCGCCAATTCTTCGCTGCTGGGCGGAGGCGGGGTGGACGGGGCCATTCACCGCGCCGGTGGCCCGGAGATATTAAATGAATGCATCGGGATACGCAACCGGCAGGGCGGCTGCAAAACCGGGGAAGCCGTGATCACCGGCGGCGGCAACCTGAAAGCGAGATACGTGATCCATACCGTAGGCCCCGTGTGGAACGGAGGCGACAAAGGGGAACCGCAACTGCTGGCCAACGCCTACCGCAACTCGCTGAAACTGGCCGTGGAGAATGATATCCATACCATCTCCTTCCCGAATATCAGCACCGGCATCTATCATTTCCCGAAAGACCTGGCCGCGCGCATCGCCACGGACACCGTAAAGGCGTTCCTGAACGGGCTCGAAACCCCGCTGGCCGTTACCTTCGTATGTTTCGACGATGAAAATTACCGGCTCTACGAATCCCTGTTGCAGGAAAAATAATTTTCTCCCTATTTTAGCCGAATGATCCGTGGCTTTTTTAATTTCCTGCTTTTCAGCTCGATTTATATCGCTTTTTGTGCACTGGCCATGGCCTGGCAAACCGAAGAGATCTTACAGCTAAAGCTGGACAGGTTCAACTTCGCGGGTTTTGCTTTTTTCTCTACGATTTGCAGCTATAATTTTCACTGGTACCTCACTCCCGGCTCCATCCGCCATTCCGAGCGCATCCTCTGGGGACAGCGCCGCCGCACGCTGCAGCTGATCGGTTGCGGCATCGGGCTGCTGGGCTCTTTGTGGTTCTTTGGAAAACTCTACCAACACTGGCTTCCCATCGGCGGGGCGGTGGTGCTCACCTTTCTTTATTCGGCGCCAAAAGTGCCGCACCGAACCTTCCGCTGGCTGTCGCGCATCGCCGTAGGCAAAACGATCTTCCTCGCTTTTGTGTGGATGTATGTCACCACCCTGCTGCCCGCCTTTATGTCGGACGTCATGCTGGCCGACTGGTGGGACCTGGCTTTCCTGGCCACGCACCGCTTCTTCCTCATTTACGCCATCTGCATCCTGTTCGACTACCGCGACCGCGAAGAAGACCGCCAGCAGGGCATCCGCAGCCTCATCACCATGCTGCCCGAGCGCCAGCTGGACAATCTATATTATATATCCCTGTTCATCGCCGCCGCGGCCGCCCTAGCCCTGGCCCCCGCGGTGCCGCTCTACGTGGTGTTCAGCCTGCTGGCGCCCGTGGCCGTTACTTCCCTCGTCAAATCCTATTCCCAGCGCAATACCTCCGATTACGTGTATTATTTTTTCCTGGAC
>JBQCFV010000732.1:0-2222 GCA_051958695.1 Chitinophaga sp.
TTTATAATATTCCCGCCCCCGGTTTGTACCTGAATCCCTTATTTTTATGCTCATATCAATTTCATAATATCCAGTATGCGATCATTGAACAGTCTATTCCTGCTGCTTTGCCTGATAATTACCGGCATGGGGGCTTATGCCCAGCAGCTGAAGTGGAACAGCGCCGGCAACGCTTTCTACCAGCGGCAAAACGGCTCCATCTATGCTATTTCCGCCACGGACGGCCAGCACACCGAGCTGGTGACCGCCGCCGCGCTTACGCCTCCGGGCGCCGGCGAACCGCTGCCCGGCCGTCATTTCACCTTCACGCCCGACGAAAAAGGGCTGCTGGTATTCACCAATACCAAACGCGTCTGGCGCTACGAGACCCGCGGCGATTACTGGTATTACGACCTTGCAGCCAAAACGCTGCGCCAGCTGGGTAAAGGATTGCCGGAATCTTCGCTCATGTTCGCCAAGATCTCGCCCGACGGTAAAAAGGCTGCGTATGTAAGCCGGCACAACCTTTACGTGGAAGACCTCGCCACGGGCAAGATGGAACAGCTCACCAAAGACGGCACCCGCAAGCTTATCAACGGCACCTTCGACTGGGCCTATGAAGAGGAGTTCGGCTGCCGCGACGGTTTCCGCTGGAGCCCGGACAGCAAAAGCATCGCCTACTGGCAGATCGATGCGAAGAACATCCGCGACTTCCTCATGATCAACAATACGGACTCTATCTATTCCTTTACCATTCCCGTAGAATATCCCAAAGCCGGTCAGAACCCGTCTTTGTGCAGGGTAGGAGTAGTGAGCCTGGCGTCGAAAAAAACGGTCTGGATGCAGGTGCCCGGCGATCCCGTGCAGCATTACATCCCGCGGATGGAGTGGATACCCGGCACGGAAAAGCTCATCATCCAGCAGCTGAACCGCAAACAGAACACCTCAAAGCTCATGGTGCTGCAGGCGGGCAGCGGCAAGGCCAGCACTATCTACACCGAAACGGACAACACCTGGGTGGACGTTAAATCCAGCTGGGACGACGGCGACATTACCGGCTGGGACTGGCTCGGCAACGGCAGATCGTTCCTCTGGATCAGCGAAAAAGACGGCTGTCGGCACATCTACGAGATCAACACCGCCACGGGTAAAGAAAAGCTGCTGACTCCCGGCGATTATGACGTGATGAACCTCAGCCAGTTCAACGAAACAGAAAAACAGTTGTACTTCCTCGCTTCCCCCGGCGACGCCACCGGGCAATACCTGTACCGCACCGATCTTTCCGGCGCGGCCGCCACGCGTGTAACACCGGACGGCCAGCGCGGCACGCACAAATACGAGATCTCGCCGAACTGCAAAGTGGCCGGTCATGCTTACGAAAGCCATGTATTAAGCCCGATGCTGGAGTTCGTGTCGCTGCCGGACCATCGCAGCATTTCGGGGAAAGATTTTGCCGCGGAAGCCGCCAAAGCAGCGGAAAGGCCCGATAACACCAGCTATTTCCAGGTGACCACCGCAGACGGCATTACGCTCGACGCCTGGATGACCAAACCCGATAACTTCGATTCCACCAAAAAATACCCCGTCGTGTTTTACGTGTACGGCGAGCCCGCATCGTTCAAGATCACGGACAGCTGGGGCGCCGCCAACAACTTCCTGTACGACGGCGATATGGGCAAGGACGGCTACATCTACATTTCGCTGGACAACCGCGGCACGCCCGCACCCAAAGGCCGGCAGTGGCGCAAAAGCATCTACCGCAAAGTGGGTCTTTTAAACGCCCGCGACCAGGCTATGGGAGCAAAAGAGATACTGAAGCTGCCGTACGTGGACAAAGACCGCATTGCAGTATGGGGCTGGAGCGGCGGCGGCTCCATGACGCTCAACCTGCTGTTCCAGTACCCGGACATTTACAAAACGGGCATCGCGATAGCGGCCGTAGCCAACGAGCTGACCTACGACAATATTTACCAGGAGCGGTACATGGGCCTGCCGCAGGAGAACCGGGAAGATTTTATCGCCGGATCGCCCATCACGTACGCGAAGAACCTGAAAGGGAAGCTGCTTTACATACACGGCACCGGTGACGACAACGTGCATTACCAGAACGCGGAAATGCTCATCAACGAGCTAATCAAACACAAAAAGATCTTCCAGATGATGGCTTACCCCAACCGCACCCACGGCATCTATGAAGGCGAAGGCACCAGCGAGCACCTGAGCGCGCTGTATACGCATTTCCT
>JBQCFV010000733.1:0-6287 GCA_051958695.1 Chitinophaga sp.
CCTTGCTGCCAGGAAAAGTTCACTGTTCCCGTTGCCCGTGCTCGGGTTTTCCCCTGAAAAGGGCCTGGAGGTGGGCGTTGCGGCGCTTTATTCGTATTACGGCGATAAAAAAGATCCTTCCCCCTTCACCCGCAACTCTTCCGCCAGCCTGCTGGCCACCTTTACCACGAACAAACAGTTCAAGCTGGACCTCCGCACCGAAAACTGGACGCGGAACAACGACTGGCATGTAAAAACGAATTTCCGTTACCACGATTTCCCGTTCTATTTCTACGGTCTTGGCGATACCACGCATTATGCGGACCGTTCCCTCGTGGGCAACCAGCGCTATAAACTGCTGGCGGAAGCCGAAAGGCGCATCACCAGCAACTTTTACGCGGGCCTGTCCGTAACGTACCAGCACGACGTATTCACGCAGGACGAAGACAAAGGCATCTATCCCGGAAAAGCGCTGGTGGACAAAGACGGCGGCTACGTCACCTTCCTGGGCGCAACGGCCGTATACGACAACCGCGACAACCAGAATTACTGCACGCTGGGCACTTATCTCCGGCTAAACGTGGCTTACGCGCCGAAGTTCCTCAGCAAACATCCGCTCTGGCGCATCGAAGCCAAAGGCAGCCAGTTTTTCCGCATCTCGCAGCGTAGCACATTGGGGCTGAACGGCTATGGGCAGTCGCTGCAGGGGAATACGCTGCCGTTTTACCTGCTGCCCGAAGTGGGCAACGACAACATCATGCGCGGTTATTACACCGGCCGCTACCGCGATCAGAATTACCTGGCCGCGCAGGCGGAATACCGCTACTTCATCGATCCCAAAATGCGCATCAATATCTGGTTCATCGATATGCACCCCACCTTTGCGCTGGCCGGCTTTGCGGGTACGGGCACGGTGTTTTCCAACCGCAGCTTTTCTTTCGACCGGCTGAAACCAAACTACGGCCTGGGTATCCGTTATTTTTACGACAAACACGCCCGGCTCACCGTACGGCTGGATTATGGCTGGGGCGAAAAACGGGCGGGGGAGAAACGGCAGAGCGGGTTATATCTCTCCGTGTCGGAAGCATTCTAATGCTTCAGCAAATTTGCGGCTAAAGCCCGTCTTTCCGGCTTTCATAGCGGGCGAAATCAGACGTTCCGCATCCTTGCCCGGAGCGCACAAAAAAGGCCGCTCCTTGCGGGAGCAGCCGGTATCTTGGAGTAATTTGGATTAGCGTTTTACGTACTTGATCATGGCGTACAGGAACATGGCGCCAAAAAGGATGATAAAAAACCAGACGCCGAAATGGCCGATCTTGTTGCCGAGCTCGTAAGTCGAGTTGAGTAATACATTCAACAGCATGATATACAGTTTTTAAATATTTCAAGGGGCAAGTTAGCGTATTATGCCGAAATAGACAATGAGTTTCCTCAATTTCCAGGTTCCCGCCGCAAACCCGCCTTTCTCAAAAGCGGCCGCTAGGAGGCTTTTTCCTTTGACACCACCGCTATCAGCTTGTATTCGTAGGCGCCCACATCCTGTATCCCCGGGTCGCGGGGGATGCGGTTGACCTTCAGCTTGTAGATGTTCCCTTTTTCAAACGTAAACCCTTCAATGGGTTCCATAAGCTTCTCCCAAGGCTCGCCGGCGGGCGTCATCATTTTATCGCCGTATTGCACCTGGTAACATTTCGTTTTGCCAAAACCGGGGCCGCGGTCACATTCGTCTTCAGACTTCACCCATATCACCAGCTCTTTATTGGCGGGAGCGGGTTTTTCTTTTCTCGTCAGCGTAAGCCCGTCCGTGCCGTAATCGCTGCCGGTGTAGCGGAGGCTTTGGCCCTCCTGCACAAAGGTGAGCGTATCTTTTTCCGGGTTGCCGCTGCCGACCGTTACGAGGGTAACGAGCACCGTATTGCTGTCCGGCTGCGACCAGTTGCCGATCTGCACGATCTCGGGCGTGGCGTTGAGATAGTCGGTGGTCATTTCCACATCGTTCGTGGAGCGGAGGCTGAGACCGATCAGCCTGCCGGGGCTGGATGCCGCGGGGAGGCTTGCTTCATAATATCCTTCAGGCGAAGCGGTGACGGACACTTCCGTGCTGTCGGCCACGCCGTTTTTTACACGGCTTCCGCAGCCAGCAGCAACCAGCGCCGCGGCCAACATCATGACGTGATGCTTTTTCATACGATCGTTTTAGTGGATAACAATCAAGATCCATTTGTGTTGATCATGCCGGAATGTTGAACCCTTTTGCGTCAAACTGCCGCTTATCTCTCTGTAACCGTTACCAGCAACGGGCTTTCATAGATCACGCCGGGAGATACCATCTTTTCGTCCAGCGGGATGTTGCTGCCGTAACGTTCTTTCATTACCGTTTTCACCAAAGGATGGCTCAGATCGTACTCGCGCATCGGTTTCAGCTGGCCCAATTCAAGGCCGGTGGCCAAACGGTACAGTTTCCATACCAGCTCGGAACAATACAGCCGGTCGTCCGACCATCCGAAATAACTGTCGTAATTTTTTCCGAGATATTTTTTGCCCGCTTCCTTCATCCTGGCAAGGGCTTCGGGCGTTAACAGCGAATCTGCTTTGAGGCGTTTCACCGCATAATGTTTGTCATTCCGCATCGTCCATTCCTCGAAAGTGGCCGTGCCAACGGGTTGTACGGCTTCAAACACCATCCAGCGGCCGTTCTGTTTAAAAAGAATGCCGCAATGACTGTATCTGGAATGCGTGGCCAGCTCGATGGCCTTGCATTGCGGGGAAATATCGCTCTGAAAAATGATGTCGCCTTCTTTCAGCGTTTCCGTTTGCGCAAATGCAGAAAAACCGCCTACGCAAGCGGCAAAAAGAAAAAGAATGTTTTTAAACGCGCACATATGCCTGTTTTTATAAAACGATAAAATCGATCACGAGGCTGCACACCGTACCGTCTTCCGCCACGCCCCAGTAAGCGGGATAAAGGCCGTCGCCATAACCGGTATGGAACATCATCACGTTCAACTGCGGATGGGCGGGCAGGTAGAAATTGTAACAAAGCTGTTCTTCCGCGCGCGCCTTCTCCGAAAATTTGCTGTCGAAGAGCGAATCGTAAATATTCCCTTCCGGGTGATCTTTAAAAAAACGCTCCAGGTATTTATTATAGTGTTTTTGCGTTCGCGCGTCGCAAAGACAGCCGATGCCCGCGCCCGCGGTAAAACCCGGAAAACCTTTGCGCCGTGCGCCACGGCCGGTTTGCCCGGGAATGGCCGCCAGCTCGAACCTGGCGGGCGGCTGGTCTTTAAACTTCAGCAGCAGCAAAGCATTGCGGCGGCGAAAGCCGGAGCGCGCCAGCAGCATGGTAACGGGATATTCTCCCGGCGGCACTTTCCGCGAGAAGGGAAAGGTGTTGTGCAGCCCCAGCAAAGGATCGCATACCACGATAAAACCGCCCGGCAGGTGCAGCTTCCCGACAAACCGTTTTTCCAGCTGCATGCCGCTGGCCTCGTTCATCGCGAAGAAGCGGCAATAATCGCGGTGAATGCCCGGCACATGCCCGCTTCGCGGACGCAGTAACCTGTTAAAGAAATTCATCCGGCTGCATTGTACATAACCGGCCGGGCGCTTCGTTTGCCGGCGCTTTTGTTAAGACGGCCGGGCCCGGGAAAGGTTGCTTTCTGAATATCGATAAATGAGGCCGGTATTTCGTGGAAACCATTAACAACAATGAGCGTTCCGGCGTCAAAAAAGGAGGGGCGGTAAAAGAGAAAATCATTAATATTTATTCAAATTAATATAACAACCATTAAAAATACGACCATTCGCTAAAGAATCGCAGTCTGCAGTCGAAATTTTGCTACTTTTCCATGACATATAAATTTTTACATTATATAGAAAATTTATATGTTTGTGCCGGCATCAAAAGTACGTTCGCCCGGAAAAGCCGTTTTTTCCTATGCCGGCCAACCATCAGCTTTTTACCGGGCGCTTGTGAAAACCGTTTACAATCAATTAACATTCAATACGTTAACAGGAATTTTACATGTCGGAAGGCGTAAAATCCGGGATTGATAAATACCTTTGCACTCTCCATACTTATGATCAGCCACTGATCATCCAAACCCATCCAGATATTTTTAGCCTTCCGAAAGCCAGCTTTATTGTTCACTCTTAATCATTAAGACACGATGATTGTACGATTCGTACGTCCTGCCATCAGGGCCGCCGTATGCGTGTGGGTTTTCGCATGCGTTGCCTGTAACAAAGAACCGCTCACGGTTTACAATCCTCCCGCACCCGAGCCCGTCGGAGACACAACGTTCGCGATGAACAACCCGGTGAATGCGGACCTGCTGCTCGCGCTGGTAAACGACGTGAGGGCAAAAGGCTGCCAGTGCGGCGATACCTTCATGGCGCCCGCCCCGCCCATCCGCTGGAATAAGGCCCTCGAACGCGCCGCCTACCTGCATAGCCAGGATATGAACATCAACAGCTACTTCTCGCACAACGACCTCCAGGGCAACAACGCCGGCAAACGCATCAGCCGCATGGGCTACTTCTGGCAGGCATGGGGCGAGAACATCGCGCTGGGTAAGCTCACGGAAAGAACCGTGGTGGAAGGCTGGTATAAAAGCGTGACCCATTGCAAAGTGATGATGAGCAGCCGGTTCACGGACATGGGCGTGGCAAAGGCCGGCAACTTCTGGAGCCAGGAAATGGCCAGCCCGAAGCCAGCCAAATAAGCGCCTGCATTATTTCCGCAGCGACCGGGGTCATACTATATTGATCTTTAATTTGTTGTTTTCGTTAACATATTTTTTGCAAGGCCCATGCTTGTTTATTCCGACTTCGTTTTACCTTTGGTACGGAATAATGATTTAACCCTCTCCTCTGAAAAAGCCAACGTGCTTTAACCTCCTCCTATAAAGAACCCAGTACCTATTTTTTAATTAACTGGGAAATAATGTTATCGAAATTTGTTCGTTTTGTACCCTTGATCGTAATCGTCAGCCTGTTGCTCGCTTCCTGCGGGAAAGAGCCTCTCGTGCAGCCGCGGCAGGACGATGAAGAAGAAACCGGTCACCCCGGATCGGTGGACGTGGTAGAGAATAATGTGGACAAAACGCTGCTGCTGCAGCTGGTGAATGACGTGCGCGCCAAAGGATGCAACTGCAAAGGCACCTGGATGCCGCCCGTAGCGCCCGTAAAATGGAACGTGCTGCTGGAGCTGGCCGCCGCCAAGCATAGCCAGGACATGAAGAATAAAAAATACTTCTCTCATACCAGCCCCTCCGGCTCCACCCCCGCGGCTCGCGTAGAGGCTACCGGCTTCAACTATACCTGGATGGGTGAGAACATCGCCAGCGGCCCCTCGAAAGAAGAAGCGGTGATCAAGGGCTGGCTGGGCAGCGAAGGGCATTGCAAAAATATCATGAACCCGAACTTCCAGGAGATGGGCGTAGGCCGCGCGGATAACCTCTGGACGCAGGTTTTCGGGACTTCAAAATAAGCAAGAACAGGATCAGGGCGGGGGCATCTTTCTTCGCCAGATCCTCCACATAAAATAGATATAGGCCGCCAGGCTCAGTATCAGCCAGCCGTAGAACAGCCACATCCTGAGCGGCGTGGATTCCTCCGGCACACCGAACCCCAGGTACAACCCAAGAAACATATTGATCAGCATCCAGAACATACCGAGAAATACGGTGCGGATGATCTTTACAAAAAACAGCATCAGCTGCCAGTCGAACTGATCTTTTTTCTCCTCCTGGTCTTTCTGTTCGTCCATACGCTAAAGTTACGGAATACAAAGGTTAACCAGCTCCGCACTGTCGCCACGGAACACGTTAAAGTCCACCGTAGAGCGGATGCCGTTCACCCGGCCGATGTCGCTATGCTGCCAGAACACCCAGTTGCGCTTGCTGCGGGGCTTGTCTTTCTGGTAATAATGCGCCACCCAGAGCGGGTAATCGTCAAATTCCTCCCCAAGATAGGTTTCGTAAAAATGAATATTGGTGTAGATGATGGGTTTTACGCCGTAGGTCTTTTCCATTTCATCGAGCCAGATGCGCGCGGTGCTGCGGATCACGGCGGGAGGCTGGTTGTTGTGCACTTCGATGTCCAGCACGGGCGGAAGATCGCCCGGCTGCAGCTGCGCTACATTTTTGAAATTGATCGCCTGCTTGAGCGGGTCGCGGGTGGAATAAAAAAAATGGTACGCGCCGCGGATGATGCCGGCGGTTTTGGCTTTTTCCCAGTTGCGTTTGAAGGCCGCGTCCTGCCGGGTGATGCCTTCGGTGGCCTTGATAAATGCGAAGCTGATCTTT
>JBQCFV010000734.1:0-5027 GCA_051958695.1 Chitinophaga sp.
TCTTTCGGATGAGGGCATCCGCCGCATTCTCAATTATTCCCTTCCCCCGGAAGAAATGGAATACTGGACGGTGAATCCCGTACGCAAGGCAAAGCCGGACGATGAAGGAGTGATCGAAAGAGTGGAATATGAGGGAATTGCGGTGGTGTGAATTTTCAATGCCCTGCGGATACGCTTATGATGCCCTGATAACCCGCAGCGGATAAGGCGTTTCTTTGCTAAGGTATTTATCCATCACCGAATACAAGCGGTCAAATTCGACGGGTTTGATCAGATAATCATTAACGCCCGCATCCAGCGCTTCCTTCTGCTGCTCGCGGAAAGCGTCCGCGGAAATGGCGATCACCGGGATGTGCCGCAGCGCGGGGTCTTCGCGGAGGAAGCGGATCACTTCATTGCCGGAGAGCTTGGGCATATGCATGTCCATAATGATAAGATCGGGGCGGCTCTCGCGCGCCATGCGCAGCCCTTCTTCGCCATTGCCGGCGATCTGCAGCTGAACGCCGAGATGGGAAAAGAATCGTTCCATGATCATCTGGTTGATCTCGCTGTCTTCCATCAGCAGCACCGTTTTGTCCGCGGGGAAAGCGGCGTATTCCTTCCGGTCGCCCTGCTGTTCCTGCGGCATAACGGCGTCCGTTTTTGCTGCCGCCACCAGTGGCAGCGTAACGGTAAAGGCCGCGCCCTTCCCGGGTTCGCTCCATACTTCAATGACGCCTCCCATCAGTTCGGTAATGCGCCGTGAAATGGTGAGCCCCAGCCCGGTGCCGCCAAATTGCTGGTGTATGGATTCGTCCGCCTGCTCGTACGGCTGGAAGATCAGCTTCTGTTTTTCCTTCGGGATGCCTACGCCTTCGTCCGCCACCCGGATGCACCATTGTGAGGCGCCCTGCTGGTAAATGTTGAGCGTTACCTTTTTGCCGCCGGGCGTAAATTTGAGCGCATTGCCCAGCAGGTTATTGAGTATCTGCGTAAGATGCAGCCGGTCGCCCACCACTTCGCCGGGCAGCTTGTGGTCTACCTGCAGCTGCAGCGTCACGCCTTTTACACGGGATGCTTCCTGGTAGATGTTCACGACGCTGCGCACCCATTCGCGCAGGGTAAACGGCTCGGGATGCAGCTCGTCCGTTTTGCCGGCCTCGATGCGCGCCAGCTCCAGTACGTTGTTGATGATCTCGAGCAGGTTGTGGCTGCTGTTGTGGATGTTGTTGATAAGGTGAACGATGCTGCGGGGGATCTTGTTGCGGTTAGCCGGCTCGTTGAGCAGCAGGTAGCTGATGCCGATGATGGCATTGAGCGGGTTCCGTATCTCGTGGCTGATCTCGCGGAGGAAGGAGGATTTGGCGGTGTTAGCATGCTGCGCTTCGTCGCGCGCCCGCACCAGGTCCTGCCGGAGGGACTCCAACGTGGCCACGTATTCTTTCAGCTGCCTGTCCTGGTCGCGGAGCTGGGTATTGCTGTCGCGGAGGTTCACCAGCATCGATTCCAGCGCCATATTGCTTTTGCGCAGCTCCATGGTGCGGTTGCGCACTTCCGTTTCCAGCGAAGCGTTATAGTCTTCCAGCTTCGTATAGGCGGCGGCGAGCTCCGCCTCCTGGCTTATTACCAGCTCGTTCTTCTTTTTCAGCGAATCGTTCCTTTTGTTGAGCTGCTTCACCAGCCCGCTGATATTGGCCTGGTAAAAACTGATCACGATACCGTTCAGCAGCAATACGATGGACATGATCAGCCAGCGGAACATGAAGGTCATATCGCGGCTCATTTCCATCGGCTCTATCGCCATAAAATAATAGTTCGTTTCGAGCAGCACGAGGCAGGTAAGAATGAGCACGAGACACATGAAACGCAGCTCTTTTTCCGAGGGGGAACAAATAAGCAGCGGCACGCCGATAAGGAACAGCCCGAGGAAATGCACCTGCGTGCTTTCGCCGAAAGTAACGCCGTAATACAGCATCACCATGCAGAACACGAACATGAGGCCGAACTTGGCGGCGGAGTATTTTTTCTTCCGATTGAGCAGCAGGATCGAGAGGAAGCCGCACACGAAGCCCATCGCGGTATAAAGGATCGTATAGTCGCCGGAGAGAGCTGCAAGCGACACCCCGCAAAAAGTGCACAACAGGGCGGTCAGGAAACTAAATGAGTTAACGACCATGATCTTCCTGCCATCGCCGTCTTTCATTTCCGCTGAAAGACCTGTTTTTTTGATGATGTTAAACCATTGGCTGATCATGAGTACAAACAATTGCCTGCGAGAAGGTACGCATTTTTTTACAGTTCATCAACACTTTACAGCTGTATACTCTGAGCATTATTATGTTGATTATCAATTATTTGAAAAATCAGTCCGTATTTTTATCTTCCCGCCGACAACAATTCATTATCAAAAAAGAAGGATTTACTGGCCCGATGAATATCGGGCCAGGTCTAACACTCCAATTTATCTTTTAGCGGCCGGCCGGAATTAATAACGCAAAATAGCAACAATTGTTAATGATTCGTTAATGATTTTTTTGAAATGAAGACAAAAAAAACGGGCCCAAGACGAACCCCGGGCCCGGCAACTCATTCCATTAAGCACGTCGGGGCTCTCACACACCCGGCGGCTCCATAAAGGTAGCCTGCACGTACAGGCCGGAATGTTAAACGGTTGTTATTGACAGCACCGCAATCACAATTGATAAAAGAAGCCCGTCAGGCACAACCCGCTGATAAAGAAGCAAAAACAAAGAAGCCCCGGCAAGGAATTGCCAGGGCTTTACCATTTAACCTAACTATATGCTGTAACAGCAACTAGTATTATTGAAAATATCTTTAGTTGTGTCTTATGTATGATTAGACGCCCTTATCATCGAAAACATGTGCGTTGAAACATCTTTTTTCCCGGCGTCATGTTTTTTGACCTTTTAAAATGTTAATGGTTTAAACCCGGCAAAAATATTCCCCGCCCTGTCTCCCCAGAGAAGGGGAAAATGTAAATTTACCGTATGAACCGCATCGACCGTTTAACCGCTATACTTGTTCAGCTTCAGGGGAAAAAGATCGTTAAGGCACAGGAGATCGCCGACCGCTACAACCTGAGCCTCCGCACCGTTTACCGGGACGTAAAAGCCCTCATGGAAGCCGGGGTGCCCATCGGTTCCGAGGCCGGCACGGGGTATTATATCGTTGACGGGTACCATCTTCCCCCCGTTATGTTCAACCGCAGCGAAGCCGCCGCCCTGCTCACCGGCGAAAAGCTCATGGAAAAGCACAGCGACCGCTCCAACCAGCAGCAGTTCAGCAACGCCATGCAAAAGATACGCGCGGTGCTGCGCGGCAGCGACAAGGACTTCCTGGAATCGCTGGATGGCAATATCGCCGTGCTGCGCAGCCCCCGCGGCACCACGGACGAGCCGTTCCCCAACCGCTTCCTAACGGACATACAGGACGGCGTTGCGCGCCAGCGGGTGCTGTCCATGGAATATTATTCCTTTCACAGCGATTCCGTGAGCCGCCGTGAAATAGAGCCCATCGGCATTTTTCACATGAACAGCAGCTGGCACCTCATCGGCTTTTGCCGGCTCCGGAACGATTACCGCGACTTCCGCGCGGACCGTATCAAAAACCTCCACCTCACCGACCAGACCTTTGACAAGAGCAAACGGATGAGCCTGCAGGAATACATCGCGCAGGAGTTCCGCTCAGAAGCGGAGCAGCCCCTGCTGGTAAAAGTCCGTTTCTCGAACGATACCGCCCGCTACATCCGCGAGCAGAAATTTTATTACGGCGTGGTGCAGGAAACGGCCGAACCGGATTATGTGGAAATGCATTTCATGCACGGCTGTCTCGACCATTTTTCGCGATGGCTGCTGATGCTGGGCATCGGCGCCACTATCATGGAACCCCTGGAGCTGAAACAGCTCATGCGCCGGCAGATCGCGGAGCTGGACAAACATTACGCCTCCTGACATAAGGCTGTCACCACCCGGCGTTTTCTTTGCATAAACCTGAAACTTATGCAAAAGACAGACCTTTCCAAAGAACAGAAACAATACTACCGCGCCAAGCCTTCCCCCGAGCTGGTGACGGTCGCCGCCGCCAATTTTATTACGGTGGAAGGCGCCGGCGATCCCGATGCCGGCGATTTCAAAAACAAGATCAAGGCCTTGTATGCCACCGCTTACAATATCAAAAAGATCAACAAGCTGCAACACCAGGATTTTAAGGTCGCTTCGCTGGAAGGGCGCTGGTGGACGGAGTCCGGCGATCCCGTGGAAAGCCGGCCGCGCGCGGAATGGCATTGGAAACTGCAGATCCAGCTGCCGGGCTTTGTTACGAAAAACGATTTCAAACAGGCGGCGGCGTTAGCCGGCAACAAAAAGCTGGCGCATCTCGGCGAATTGCAATGGGAAGCGCAGCCCACCACGCTGGCCGTGCAGATATTGCACACCGGCCCTTATTCGGAAGAAACGCCCAGCATTCAGAAGCTTGAAGAATACATCCGGCAGCACCAGCTGGAAGTGAGCGGCCCGCATCATGAGATCTATATCAGCGACCCGAATAAAAGCGCGCCGGAGAAATTGAAAACGATATTAAGGCTGGATGTGAAGTCAGGGAAGGGTTGAAGTAATTTTTACGGGAACCATGCGGCGGCGTGCGGTATTGTGAAGATGCTGCGCGCCGTTTTTGTAGGTTCGAAATAATCCGTGAAACCTGCGGCGGCGGCAGGCGGTATTGCTACGCTGTTTTTGGAAATAATCCGCTGAACTGCGGTAGCACGTGTCGTTACGCGCTGCTTTTTCTGTGTGACGCTGCTGCCATATGCTTAGCGGGAAAGGCCGGGTAGTCTGCGGAAATCATTCACTTTGGCGCGCACGTTACTTGTCGTCCCCCCCAATCCCCAGCAGCTCTATCGCCTGCGAGGCCGCTATCTGGCTGGCATCTTTTTTATTGAAGGCTTTGCCGGTGCAGATCAGCTCGCCGTTGAGCATGGCGCCTACCGTGAAGATGCGGCGGCCGTTGTCCATCTGCTCTTCGATCAGCTC
>JBQCFV010000735.1:0-3161 GCA_051958695.1 Chitinophaga sp.
GCAAAAGCAGCTGAGCAAGGAGTTCGTGCGCGAATGGCTGATGGAGAACGGCTTCCAGGGCAAAGAAGGCCAGCAGGTGCCCGAAATGACCGACGCATTTGTTGAAAGCGTGACCAACCGCTACATCGAGCTGTTCGAGAATATCACCGGCCGGCAGTTCAAAAAAGAAGATGTGAGCAAAGAAGATTCAGAGAAAAAGATCATCGAAGTGCTGAACGGGATGAAATAAGCGCGGTGCGATATAAAACGAAAGGAGGGAGCGGTAAAACGCTCCCTTTTTTGTTTGAAGTGATTGTCTATGACGACTCCGCCGCAATTGAATGGCAGCCTTTGAGCGCCCCTTTATTTCCGCATACCCGGATGTGATAATAATTCTTCTAGCGCAAATTTACCTCGGTGAGCCACAAGATGGGCGAATTGGAGGTGTGGCATTGAATATAGGTTTAGAGCTTAAATATAAGGGACCCTGGTACAACAAATAACTTGAAGATGCCGGTGAGTTTTTTATTCTCAATGATTTTGTAGCTTTGAGGCGATACATTTAAGCCTGATTAATTAGTAATTTAATAGCAATTAGACTAATCTCATTATAAATTTCTAGTAATGATTCGCCTTCACAATCTTGATTATTTACGGGGAATGGCTGCTTTGGGAATAATGTTTTATCACATTCTTAGTTGGTCACTGGGAGAATTTACATCGGAAACATTTTTTGGCAGGGTAGGTATTTATGGTGTATCTATTTTTTATGTGCTTAGCGGACTTACTTTATATCATGTCTATTGGGAAAGAATGGTGCCTAACCTGGCAGACGTTGCCACTTTTCTAAAGAAACGGTTCTTCAGGATATTTCCGTTACTCTGGCTGGTCATGATTTTCTCTATCATCATATCCAAAAAGATGCCCAGCATCGACATATTGTTCCTGAACCTGACCGGCCTATTTGGCCTGCTAAAATGGGATGCATATATCTCCGTTGGCGCGTGGTCGATAGGCAATGAGTTGGTATTTTATCTGTTTTTTCCGGTTTTTATTCTGCTTGTCAGGAAATCTATTCCCCTATTCATATTTTTTTTAATGTTGTTACTTGGGGTCTACATTTACTTTGCTTTCGGTATACTCGATGCTACTAAGCCATTGGCCTCACAATGGAAGAATTATGTAAATCCTCTAAACCAGGTATTTCTGTTTCTCAGTGGTTTCCTCATAGGACTGATAGGGAAAAGAATAAAACTAAATACCCTGTTGAATTTGATTTTATTGTTTGCAGCATTTGCGCTGTTTTTATTTTACCCGGCTGAGGAAAATATTATCAACCTGGTAACCGGCTTTAGCCGCCTGGTATTTACACTCAGTTGTATTGTTATTTGTTTTTGCTTTTATAAACTGACTATGGAGATGCCCTTATGGGTGGACCGGCCACTTGCTATGTTGGGTGAGATTAGCTATTCGGTTTATCTCCTGCATCCTCTCGTATACGCAGTGATCAATTTTGTTTTGCTCCACTGGCTTACTGAACTGAACCTATGGCAGGTTAAATTAAGCATAACAGTCCTTGCCACGTTGGTAGCGAGTTATCTGACTTATAATTATTATGAAAAATATTTTATGAAATTCGGAAAAAGAGCGGTGCCGGCATCTTCAACTCTGGGAGTAAACTACCAGAAAACTGTGAATAAATGAAACATCTCGCTGCGCTCAACAAATACTTTTTCAAATACAAATGGTATTTCCTGCTGGGAATGCTGTTCACCGCTGTTTCCATCGTATTCAGCGTATTTCAGCCCATTCTCGTGCGGCAGATATTCGACCTGCTGGAACAGAACCTGAAAAACTACGGCATGGTGAGCGATACTTCGCTCAAAGCGCCTTTCCGCTCGCTGTTTTCCGGCACGCTGGCGTTTTACGGGCTGTCTATTCTCGGCATGGCATTGCTGAGCGGGTTTTTTATGTTCCTGCAAAGGCAAACGCTGATCGTGATGAGCCGGCATATCGAATACGATCTGAAGAACGAAATATTCCAGCAGTACCAGCGGCTCGATCTCAACTTTTTCAAGATGAACCGCACCGGCGACATGATGAGCAGGATCACGGAAGACGTGTCCCGCGTGCGCATGTACGTTGGTCCCGCGCTGATGTACGCCACGCGCACGGTGATCATGATGGTGATCATCATCTGGCTGATGTGGTCCGTAAACCCGGTGCTGACGCTGTATACGCTGAGCCCGCTGCCTTTGCTGGCGCTCACTATCTATTTCGTGAACCGCGTGATACATACCAAAAGCGAACGCATCCAGGCGCAGCTGAGCAACATCACATCCGTGGCGCAGGAGAACTACTCCGGCATCCGCGTGATCAAATCATACGTACAGGAAGAGCCCAGCGCCAGGCATTTTGACGAGGCCAGCGAAGCGTACAAAAGAAGCTCTATCAGTCTTGCCAAAACCGACGCCATGTACCAGCCCGCCATGATGCTGATGATCGGCCTGAGCGTGATACTCACCATCTTTATCGGCGGTGTACAGGTGATCAAAGGCAATATCACCGTGGGCAATCTCGCGGAATTTGTGCTGTATGTGAACATGCTCACGTTCCCGTTCTTTTCCATCGGCTGGGTGGCGTCTATGATACAGCGCGCCGCGGCCTCGCAGCAGCGCATCAACGAGTTCCTCGACGAAAAGCCCGATATCCACCACCGGCCCGGTGCGCGCGCGGTAACGCTCGAAGGGGAGATCCGTTTCGAGCAGGTATCGTTCACTTATTCGCATACAGGCATACAGGCGCTGAAGCATTTTGATCTTACTATTAAACGCGGCGAAAAGGTAGCCGTGATCGGCCGTACCGGCTCCGGCAAATCCACGCTGGCGCAGCTGCTCATCCGCATGTACGATCCGCAGGAAGGCAGGATACTGATCGACGGCAACGACATCCGCGACCTGAAACTGTCTACTTTACGCAACCAGATCAGCTATGTGCCGCAGGACGTGTTCCTGTTCTCCGATACCATCACCAACAACATCCGTTTCGGCGAACCCACGGCTGCGGAAGAAGCCATTCACCAGGCCGCGCGGCAGGCATCCGGGGAAAAGGATATTCTCAACCGGCCGGAAGGTTTCAGCACGGTAGTGGGAGAGCGGGGCGTAACGCTCAGCGGCGGCCAG
>JBQCFV010000736.1:0-4581 GCA_051958695.1 Chitinophaga sp.
GGCTGTAAAACGTTTTGGCATAAGCGAGGTCATCCAGCAGAGAGGTAAAACGTTCCGCCATCTCATCCGGGTCGTCGGTGGGTTCCTCACGGACCTGTTTCCAGCGGGCAAGGTTCCGTTTGATAAATGAAGATTCTCTCATGCGGTACGGGTCATAAAAATTACTGAAGTGGAAATATAATAAATTTTAAATTTGTTTATGCCTATTATCAAAATACCTACAGTATTTAACATCGACCTGGAATTTGAGGCGGCCGACCTCGGCCGGCGCGGGGTGGCGTACCTGATAGACCTGCTCATCCGGGGCGCTTACCTGCTGCTGATGACGCTGTTCCTCAATAAAGCGGGGCTGAGCGGGTATTTTGTGGAGCTTTTCCTGTTGTGGCTGCCGCTTTCGTTCTATTACCTCATTTCGGAGCTGCTGATGAAAGGGCAAAGCCGGGGCAAAAGGGTGATGGACATCCGGGTGGTGAGCCTCATGGGCGCCGTGCCCAGCCCGGGCCAGATATTGCTGCGCTGGATGTTCCGGCTGGTGGAATCGCCGCTGTTCACCCTCCTGTTCATTTTTTCGCTGCTGGCGGAGCAGGAAGGCTGGGGCGCGTTCATCACGCTGCTGATGGGCGTGGTGCCGGTGATAGTGGTGCTGAAAAGCCCTTACAACCAGCGGCTGGGCGACCTGGCGGCGGGCACCATCCTCGTGCGCACCAAAGAGCGGCATACGATACAGGACACGATCTTCCGCGAGATACACCAGCCCGATTATACCCCGCAGTTTTCGCAGATACTGCGGCTGAGCGACCGCGACCTCAGCAAAATAAAAAGCGTGCTCGACAACGTGCACCGCACGAGCGACACCTCGATGGCCGAGCGCATTTCGCTGCGGATCAAAGAAGTGCTGCATATCGAAACCGATATGGAAGCCGTGCAGTTCCTGGAAACCCTGCTGAACGATTATAATTACCTGGTGACGAGGAAATAGCTACGCCCCGAAAAACTCCCCTTTAATATACGTGCCGCAAGGCTGGTACTGCCCGTCGAAAATAGTGAGATAAGCAGGCTGCCCCGGTGTGATCAGCCCTCTTTCAGGCTGCCCGATCAGCCTGGCGGGGTAAGTGGACGCCATGCGCAATGCTTCATCAGGTGCAATGCCTACATGCTGCACGCAATTGGCCACGCCTTTCAGCAAAGTAAGCGCGGAGCCGGACAAAGTGCCGTCAGGCAAGGTGTAGCGGTCGCCTTTGAATACGTGAACATACGCTCCGTCGCTCGCTTCCACGGCGTCGGTAATGATGAACAGGCGGTCGCCCATCAGTTTTTTGGAAACGGATAAGGTCTGGTAGTCCACATGAATGCCGTCAGGAATGATGCCGGCGTATGCGGCGCTTTGGTATACCGCGCCGGGCAGGCCGGTATCGCGGTGGTGGAAGGGGCTCATCGCGTTGAAGAGATGCGTGGCCGTCTGGATGCCTCTTTTAAAACCGGCCGTACCTTCCGCGAACGTAGCGTTGCTATGGCCGGCGGACACGATCACGTTATTGGCGAGCAGCAGGTCGATCACGGCGGGGTCGCACATTTCGGGCGCCAGCGTGATCATTTTGAGAGCGCCCTGCGCCCTTTCCAGCAGGGCCTTTACTTCGGGCACCGTCGGTTTTTTGATGCAGGCGGCAATGTGCGCGCCGCGTTTCACCGGGTTGAGGTACGGGCCTTCGAGATGCAGGCCGGGTACAGCGGGATGCGGATGGTCGCGCACGGTGTCGACCGCTTTTTCAAAAACGCTCATTTCGTTGGTGGCGAGCGTGGGTAAAAAGCCGGTGGTGCCGGTTTTTATCAGTGCGTTCGTGATGGTTGTCAGAGCGGCGGGAGAAGGATCGTCGGCAAACAGTACACCGCCACCGCCGTATATCTGCAGGTCTAAAAGTCCCGGTGCGATAAACCGGCCATCCTGGCTGGTGATCTGAAAATCGGATGGTATCTCGCGCTCGTCCGTCCACCCTTTAACGATGCCGTTGTCCAGTAATAATGCCTTTCCTTTGAGTTCTTCTTTGCCGGTGTAGATAACCGCACTGGTGAGCGCTGTAAGCATAGTGATGGTCGTTTATTTGGAAACTGGTCTTGTGGTAAATATACTTTATCGTGGGCAGAAAAGCCACTGGCTTGTTCGTTCCTTCATCTATCGCGGGCAGAAAAGCGACTGGCTCATTCGGACGCGTTCATCCCCTCATCTTCCTTCAATGCCAGCAGGTAGATCAGCGAAGCCGTGCCGTCCATGGTGGGTTCGTTGGTGCTGTAGTCGCCGTAATCGTCGTGGTATACGACCAGGCTGCTCTGGAAAGGCGCGTATTCGTCCGGCTCGGCGAGGCGTATGCCGATGAGGCTGTTGTAGATGCTACCATACACCGGGCCGTCTACGAGCCCGCCGTCTATCGGGTAATTTTTCAGATGGGTGAAAGCGGAATGCGGGTCAACGGGCGTATCGCCGTGCTGCGGCAGACCGTATACCATGGCCGTGCCCCAGGGATTGCAGCCAAAAAGCCAGTCCACGTTCGCCTGCGCCAGTGCGGCGAAATCTTTTTTCCCGCTCAGCGATGCGTACCAGTAACATTGTATCGCAAACGCCGTGGTCAGGTTGTTGCTGCACCAGATGAACGGCACGCCGCGGTAGAACGCGTTCGTTCTCGCTTTGCGCCATACTTTTTCGATGCCTTCGCGGTAATAGCCGAGCAGCTTCTTTTTATCGCGGGCCGCAGCTTCGCGGGCAAGCTCGTAATGACCGATATTGATAAAAGGGTACCATTGGTAATGGCTGGCGGTGTCCGCGCCCAGCCAGGGCGTTACGGTTTCTCCCGCCGCGTAGCGCATGCCGTCCGCGAGGTATTTTTTATCTTTCGTAAGGGCGTACATCCGCGCCGCGGCCAGTTCCATATCGTCCGTCCAGTTGTCTTCTGCGTAGATGTAAGGTGAAAGAACGGAAGCGGTCTGCTGCACACCGGGCTTTTTTACGCCGAGCGCATAAGCCGTGCCGGCTTTGGTGCGAAGCCGCTGCGCGTATGCGGGATCTTCTTTTTGCATCACCGAAAACCCAAGCGCGAAGGCGGTGGAGAATTTCCCCGCGGTGGAAGCCACGCCCGTGCTTTTGTTCATCTTTTTATATTTCACGCCCTGCACCTGCGGCTCGCCGGAGCAGAAATACACCGGTCTTTCAAACCCTCTTCCATAAAAGGAATCCAGCGCGGGTATGCGCATCCCGCGATGGTCGCGGTCGTCCGCGATCTGGTTGAACAGCCAGTCGTCTTTCGGATGCATGCGCAGCAGCCAGTCGAGGCCCCAGCGCGCTTCGTCGAGCACATCGGCGGTATGGTTGGCGCCGGGCAGGCCGTTGGCGTCGTGATGATCGGTGAATACTCCGGGGAAGTCGCGGTAGGCGGCCAACAGGTGATAAACGGTGTTGGCGGATGTGGTGGAGTATTGCAGGTAGTCGCTCGCGTCGTGCCATCCGCCGACGGCGTTGATGCGCGTGCTGTCGGGCATGGGACCGTACAGCGTATAGCCGTCGAAGGTATGACAGGAATCTTTGAGAAAGGGATTAAAACCGCAGCGCTGCTGGCGCAGGTACCGAAGACAAAAATCTGCCGCTCCTTTGTACACGTCCTTCCCGATACGGAACACCGGCGAAGCCGCGCCGCCCGCCCGCAGGTAGTACGTGCCGGGTTTGGCATACGCGGAAAAATCGAGCCGGTAAGTTTGCCGGAACGGGCCATAGGCACCGAAAGCGACGCCCGCCGGGCCGGAGAACACCGTTGTGCCGCTGGCGGAATCGATGAGCTGGAAGGTTGTAATAGCGGAAGAAGAAAAACTTCCCCATACCGCAACTTTAACGCCGGAAGGCAGATACCCGAGCTGGTTGATCCGGATATGCGCTTCCGGCGTTTGCCGTTGTGCAGCTATCAGTAATGGCAATAAAAGCAGAAAGTATACATAACGTTTCATCATTGCGCGGAGATATGTTCCAAAAATAAGACAATCCCCGCGTTATGAAGCGTTATACCGCATTCCCGAACATGCGCGACCTGGACAGGTATTTTGCGTTCGGGCTGTACATGAACAGGCAGGTGCCGTTCTGTATCTTCGAAATGATCTTTTTATGCAGCGCAGGCGGTATGGCGGGGCAGCCGAGGCTTCTGCCGATATAGCCCTGCAGGCGCGCGAGCCTTTCGTCCACATAATTGGCCGCGTGCATCACGATGCCGCGCTCCATGGCGTTGTTGTTGATACCTTCCTCCTCGCCTTCGAGCCGCAGCGAATACCCGTGCTGGCCGCGGTAAGTTTTACCGGTAACGTAAAAACCCAGGCTGCTTTTAAAGCTCTCGGGAGCGTTCGAAAAGTCGGTAGCCATGTTCTTGCCTGAATTGCGGCCGTGGCTTACGAGCGAGTTGAACAATAATTTGCCGGAGGCCAGATCGATCACGAACAGGCGCTTTTTGGTAGAAGGCAAACTGAAATCCACGATCGACAGGTTGTCGTCGTTGCGCAGCTTGCCCGATTTCAGCAAACGGCCGTAACCCTGTATGGCGTACTGGTAGG
>JBQCFV010000737.1:0-3028 GCA_051958695.1 Chitinophaga sp.
CGCGGGCAACGGCGCGGACGCGCTTGCCATCGCGCGGGCGCAGCCCTTTCATCTCATCGTGCTCGACCTTATGTTGCCGGGTATCAACGGGATGGAGATCTGCCGGCAGGTGCGGCTGAAAGACCGCAGCACGCCCATCATGATCCTGTCCGCCAAATCCGAGGAGATCGACAAGGTGCTGGGGCTCGAAACCGGCGCGGACGATTACCTGACGAAACCTTTCAGCATACGCGAGTTTGTGGCGAGGGTAAAAGTGATCTTCCGGAGGAAGCCCGAGCCGGGGCATGAAGCCTACGCGCCCGGGCAACTGCATATGCAATTCGAAGACCTGGAAATTGATGTGGACAAACGCAAGGTGACATTGTGCAATGCCCGGATAGAGCTGTCGCCCAGGGAATTTGACCTGCTGGTGCTGCTCGCTTCCAACCCCGGCAAAAGCTACAGCCGCCAGCGGCTGCTCAACCTCGTATGGGGCTACGATTTCGAAGGGTACGAGCATACGGTCAACTCGCACATCAACCGCCTCCGCAGTAAAATAGAAAAGAACATTTCCGATCCGCGGTACATCCTCACTACCTGGGGCGTAGGGTACCGTTTTAACGAAGAACTTTAAAACCGGTCACATGACGGCAAAAAAAAGCAGCGGCAACCTGCTGTTCTGGAAAATATGCGGCGTATTCACCGCTTTGCTGGTATTGATGGGCATCACTTACGTGATCATGGCCTCGCATATTTCAAGACGGTATTTTTACGAAGTGAACCAGCAGCTGTACGGCGATATTGCCGCTCACCTGGCCGCTTCCACCAAACCGCTGAAGAACGGGCGCCCCGATACGCTCGTCACGCACGACATCATTCACTCCATCATGGTCATCAATCCCGCGGTGGAAGTGTACCTGCTCGATAAACAAGGCAGGATCATCGATTTCGTGGTGCCTGATAAATCCGTTAAGAAATATACCGTAGACCTCGGTGCGGTACACCGTTACATCCGGGAGAAAGGCCGCCGGTACATCGCGGGCGACAACCCGAAAGACCCTTCCGTGCCCAGCATATTCTCCGCCGCGCCCATTTATGAGAACGGGCAACTGGGAGGCTATGTATACGCCGTGCTGGCCAGCGAAAAACAGGCCGGGATCGTTGCGGCCCTCAACAAGAACCTCTTTTTCAGCCTGGGCTCCGCCATCTTTTTCGGAACCCTCATTACCGTGCTGCTGGTCGGGACGATCACCTACTTCCTCATCACCGGCAGCATCAGCAAAGCAGCCGCGGTGGTAAAGCGCTTCAAGGAAGGCGATTACTCTGCGCGCATCACCGGGCAGGGCACCGGCAACCTCGGGGTGCTGACGGCGGCTTTCAACGAAATGGCGGACACCATCGTGTCCAACATGGAAAAACTGGCCGCTACGGATAGGCTGCGGCAGGAGCTGATCGCCAATGTCAGCCACGACCTCCGCACGCCGCTGGCCATCATGCAGGGGTATATTGAAACGCTGATGATCAAGCAGGAGCAGGTAAAGGCGCCGGACCAGTCGCGCTACCTCGGCATTATATTCGACAGCTCGAGGAACCTGTCCAGGCTGGTGGAGCAGTTGTTTGAATACTCCAAGCTGGAGGCCAACCAGACCGAACCGCAGAAAGAAGTGGTGGCGTTCCGCGAGCTGGTGAACGACATCCTGATCAAATACCAGCTGCTGGCGAAAGAGAAAGGCATTACCCTCACGATGGACGCGCCGGCCCGCGTGCCGCATGTATTTGCGGACATTGCGCTGATGGAAAGAGTGGTACAGAACCTGCTGGACAATTCCCTGAAATTCACCGAACCCGGCGGCGAGATCATGGTGATGCTGCGCGCCCGGGGGCAGGGCGTGGAAGTGTCCGTAACCGATAACGGGGTGGGTATTCCGGCTTCCCGCCAATCTTACATCTTCGAGCGGTATAAACAGCTGCCTGAGAATAGCGGCCAGGGAAAAGGCATGGGGCTGGGGCTGGCGATCGTGAAGAAGATACTGGACCTGCACGAAACGAAGATCCACATCAAAAGCGCGCCGGGTGAAGGCACTACGTTCTGGTTCCTGCTGCCGGCGTTTGAGGGAGCGGCCAAAGCGCAGCCGGTTTGAGCGGGGGATAAGCCGGGCGCGTATAGCCAACTGGCTGATAGGTGATGTACTGGTCGGCTGATTTGTATATCCGTTCGGTACGTTCTTTTAAAGCGGCTGGAAAATTATAGGGAAATGCCGGTCAGCTGGTGTGCATAAGCATACTGTCCTTTTTAGGCGGCTGGGAAATTATAAGGAATGGAAAAGGTGAGGGGCGAAGAAGCCCGTTCGCGATGCCGGCATTGTAGCCGGGTATGGCAAAATGGCTTCCATGTCCGCGTTTTTCAGCGGATTGTTTCAGATACGGTACAATGGGACCCGCTGCAGGTAGGGCGCATAGAGAAAGAGGGGGAGCTCTTTTTAATGGCGTTTCTCACCTGCCTAAACTAGATGAATAAATCCTGGGTAGCGTCAAATTCATCCTGTTTGTTGATGCTGTTTTTGATAAACGGAATCAAAGCAAGGCCAATCGTAAGGATCGCTAAAAGTATGTTCTTCAATTTCATAACCTGTCGTTTTAAATCTTGCTGTATATATAACTAAATAACGTGCCAAAAGGTTACTCCCTTTTCTAAAAAACAATCATGATTTTTCACCCTGAATCTCTTGTAAATCCGCAAGTTGTTGCTGGTAAAGGTTTTGTTCGGAATGCCGTCTATGAAAATTCAAAACATTATAGATGAAATCGATATTATCTCTTTGTAAATCTATTTGATTTTACCCTTTTTGAAAAGGAACTTTGCGGCGGCAAAACGAACCGAATAGCATAAAATCAATAAATCAGAGATAGTATCATGAAAAATGCAGTTTTATCTGTAGGGGGCCAGTTCCCCGAGTTCGCAAAAAAGGCAGTTGTTTCCATCGAGAAAGGCAAAGAGTTCTACGACATTTCTTCCGAAGAGATCAAAGCGTCCGGCAAATGGATGGTG
>JBQCFV010000738.1:0-4810 GCA_051958695.1 Chitinophaga sp.
GTGCAGGACATCGAAAGATATTGCCCGTATTCCGCAGTGGGCCCGCGTTGTACCACCTGCCCGGGTTTATACTGGTGATCGATCTTTTCAGCCGGTATCAGCGGCAGCTTCCCGAGGCCCGTCAATACCACGCCCATCGGGCCCAGCTTATGACCGGGCACCTGGTGGTTCACCGGCGGCACTGATTTAAGATAGGCGATCAGGTTCCCCAGGTCGTGATCGGACATTTTATAATATTCGTAGGAAGGCATCACCAGCAAAGGCTTCCGGCTGGACTTCAGGCCGTGGCGAAGCGCCAGCAGCCAGTCCCGATCGGTATAAGAGCCTGGGCGGCCGCCTGCGCCGGAGGTAAGGTTGGCGGCTGCCAGCCTGCCCAGCGCGGGATCGTCGATAAACACTTTCCCGGAAAGATCTTCGCCATGGCAGTCCGCGCATCCCTTGGTTGCGTATATATGCGCGCCTTCCGCTACAGACGCGGAATCCGTGGGAATGCCGATCATCCGTACTTCTACGTCGTAGGTTTTGCTTTTCTTGTTGTTCACCATTATATACATGGTGAAATAAAAAATTAATAACAGGGCCGCCAATACGCCGATGACGCCGCCCGTCCATTTCAGTATTTTCCGCAACATTTTTATAACTATTTTTGTTGCATCAAAATTATACCGCGCACCCCCCGCGGATAGTACGACAAACGGATAAACTTATACGAAAAACGGATTCAAAATGACCCCAAAAATTTCACGCGACGCGCTGAATGCGATCGCGAACCACGCGTTCTTTAAAGATCATGCGGCCATTCCCGCACCAGAACAGACATCAGACAATGAGTGGGACCCCCTGCAGGCATTAATGCATTTCCAGGTAACGGCCGCCGTCGCGCAACGTATATCCTTCGCAGATGCGGAGCGGCTGCAGGCGGTGAAAGAGTACCTGCGCACGGAGTACCTCTGCCCCGCGCTAAGCCTTCAACTGCTTTGCAGGCGGTTCGGGCTGAACGAGTTCAAGCTCAAAAAAGGTTTCAAGCAGCTCTTCGGCAACACCGTATTCGGTTTTGTGCAGGAGCTGAAAATGAAATCCGCCCGCGCGATGCTGGTGGAAAAAAGAATGAACGTCAACGAAGTGGCGGACCATCTGGGCTACAGCTCGCCCAATCATTTTTCCGCCGCGTTCAAAAAGATGTACGGGTACTCGCCTGCGAGACTTAAAACATTTATCGTAGTGGTGTAGCGCGCCGGAAAAACGCCGCTTCTTTTGAAGAAGAGATTGCGGGAAATTAAAAAAGGTGTTCCAGTTATCTGAAACACCTTCTTTTTGGAGTAGAAATTTTCTCGATCTTTTCTGTTTTGTGTTTAGGTTGATAAATTGGTAAGGAAAGTAATTAACCCAAATTTAACTTTCTGTTTACACATTTCCATCACACTAAGGTGTAAATATTGAAAAAATTGCAAAAAACAAAAAACTGGCCTGCTAAATCTTAACAGGCCAGTCGCTTTACAATTTATCAAAAAATATACTTTGTTGAAAGAAAATTCGAGGACTGATCGCTTACGATGCGGTTTATCAGGGCTTTGTTCTCATCCGTTTGTTTGGTAGCCACCAGCGAACGGATACTGAATGCGCGCAACGCGTCGAATACGGACAGCGTGGCTTCGGCGGAATCTTTTCTGCCGGTGAAAGGGAAAATGTCCGGCCCGCGCTGGCACTGGCAGTTGAGGTTCACGCGGCTCACCTGGTTCACCAGCGGGTCTATCAGCGAAGCCAGCTCTTCCGCGTCGTTGGAGAAAAGCGCCACCTGCTGGCCGTGATCGGCTTCGATCAGATAATCGATCGGCGTTTCGATGTTGTCGAAGGGGATCACGGGAATTACCGGCCCGAATTGTTCCTCGCGGTAGAGCTTCATTTTTTCGTTCACCGGGTACACGATCGCAGGATACACAAAAGACGCGTTTGCAGCCCCGCCATGCGGATTTATCACCTTTGCCCCATGGGCAACCGCATCGGCTACGCAGCTCTGCAAATAGCCCGGTTTCTGCGGTTCCGGCAAGGGTGTGAGGAACACGTCCTTTTCCCAGGGCATGCCGAATTTCAGCTTGCCCACGGCGGCCGTCATTTTTTCGAGGAAGGCATCCGCCACGCTGCTATGCACGAAAATTATCTTGATGGCCGTGCAGCGCTGCCCGTTGAACGACAGCGAGCCCAGCACGCATTCTTTCACCGCCAGGTCGATGTCCGCCTTATCGGTGATGATAGCGGCGTTTTTCGCGTCCAGACCGAGAATGGCGCGGAGGCGGTTTACCTTCGGGTGCATTTTTTTGAGCTGGTTCGCTACCTTGCTGGAACCGATCAGCGTAAGCACGTTGATCTTGCCGGATTCCATCAGCGGCTGCACGATCACGTTGCCGCGGCCGTAAATGGTGTTCACCACGCCTTTCGGGAAACATTCGCGGAATGCTTCCAGCAGCGGGTAATGCAACAGGGTACCGTGTTTTGGAGGTTTGAACAGCAGCGTGTTGCCCATGATGAGCGCGGGGATGAGCGTCGTGAAAGTTTCGTTCAACGGGTAGTTGAACGGGCCCATGCACAATACCACGCCCAGCGGGCTGCGCCTGATCTGGCCGATGATGCCCTGCTCTATCTCGAAGCCGGAGGACTTGCGGTCCAGGTCTTTTAATGCGTCTATCGTGGCGTGGATGTATTCCACGGTGCGGTCAAATTCCTTTATGGAGTCTGCGTAAGACTTCCCGATCTCCCACATGATGAGCGATACCACCTCCTGTTTTTTGGCGATCATTTTGCCGGTGAATTTTTCCACGCAGGCAATACGTTCGGCCACGGACATGGTGGGCCATTCGCCGCGGCCGTCGCGGTACGCGAGGATAGCGTCGTTCAGCGAGGCCATGGCTTCTTCCGCGCCGCAAAGCGGGTACGAGCCGATCACCTTGCGTTCGAGGCCGTTGGCGGTTTTGATGCAGATGGGAGATGATACGGTGTGCACGGCGCCATTCCAGGGTTTCATTTCACCGCCGGAGAGGTATTCGCGCTGGTGAATTTCCGCCGGCAGCCGGTATTCGGCCGGGATGGCGTCTTCAGTTAGGAAAAGATGGTCTAGTTGTTCTTCAAAAGTGGTCATAATTGAGGGTAGTTAAAATAAAAATATACGATAATCGCTTGCTGCTCATGCAATAACGCTGTAAAATACGATCCGTCCGCAATAATTTACCATTGAAAAACGGCAAATTAATATTATTTCATAACGCTTTGCAAACGATTGCAAAGATACTGGGATATTCGGTTAGAATTGTCATGGAGGGTTAAAAATTGGGGGAGGTAAGGATGACTCCTGGTAACGAGTTTTCACGAAGCGGGTGTATCAGTTTTTGATACACCCGCTCTTTATTTGACCACTGCTTGTTTGCGCCAGATTTTTTCGCACCCCGAAACGGTCCCGCTCTTTTGCACTGCACGCTTCTGCTTATCCCTTCAACGCTTCCCGCGCGATCACGATCTTCTGTATCTCCGATGTACCTTCGCCGATCGTACAAAGCTTCGAATCGCGATAATATTTTTCCACCGGGAAATCTTTCGTATAGCCGTAACCGCCAAAGATCTGCACCGCATCGTTCGATGCTGACACGGCCACCTCCGATGCGTAATATTTCGCCATGGCGGCCTGTTTGGTCATGGGCATTTTTTTATTCTTCATATCCGCCGCCTGCATGGTAAGCAGCTCGGCGGCCATGATCTGCGTGGCCATATCCGCCAGCTTGAAAGATACGCCCTGGAAATTGGCGATGGGCTGATCGAACTGGTGGCGCTCCTGCGAATATTTGAGCGCTGCGTCGTATGCGCCTTTTGCAATGCCCAGCGACAGCGCGGCGATGGAAATGCGCCCGCCGTCGAGCACTTTCATGGACTGTATAAACCCTTCCCCTTCTTTACCCAGCATATTGGCGGCGGGAATGCGGCAATTGTCGAAGATCATTTCCGCGGTTTCGGACGCGCGCATGCCGAGCTTGTTCTCTTTTTTACCGCCGCTGAAACCGGGCGTGCCGCGCTCCACTACAAAGGCAGTCATACCGCGGCTGTCCCGCAGCTCGCCCGTGCGCGCGATCACCACGGCCACGTCGCTGCTTTTGCCATGCGTGATCCAGGATTTGGTGCCGTTGATCACCCATTCGTCCCCTTCCTTTTTTGCGACGCATTTCATGTTCATGGCATCGGAGCCGGTGTTCGGCTCGGTGAGTCCCCATGCGCCGATCCATTCCGCGGTGGCGAGCCTGGGAAGATATTGCTGTTTTTGTTCCTCGTTGCCGAATTGGAGAATGTGCCCGGTGCACAATGAATTATGCGCGGCTACGCTTAAACCGATAGCGCCGCAAAAACGCGAAACCTCGCTCACGACCGTCACGTATTCGAGATAACCGAGACCGGAGCCGCCGTACTGTTCGGGTACCAGCACGCCCATGAGACCGATTGCTCCCATCTGTTTAAAAAGTTCTACCGGAAAAACCTGTTCTTCATCCCATTCCAGCACATGCGGCTGGATATGCGTTTTTCCAAAATCCCTGATCACCTGGGCGATCTGTTGCTGCATGTCCGTTGGCTGAAAATTCATAACCTGAAATTGGGTTTAGTTGACCGTTAAGTATTTTTCAATATTACGATAAATGGAATCATCTACCAAAGCAAGGGCGCGAAGCGTTTCCACCCGGCTGAAAGGCCCGTGGGCACTGCGATATCGTACTATCAGGCGGGCCAGATTCGTGTTGATGTATGGATGTAGGGCAAAAGATTTTTCATCTGTATC
>JBQCFV010000739.1:0-4168 GCA_051958695.1 Chitinophaga sp.
GAAAGAAGACCAGGCCGTACCCCTTGACAATATCATGCCGCAGGTAACCATGCCGGCCGTCGCCAGCATTCATATCATAGACCAGGTAGGCCATACCGGCCATCTCGAAGTGTACGAAGAATCCAACCTGATACTTTACCAGTTCGTCGAATTCTGCCAACGGGCGCTTTAAAAAACATGTAGATTAACTCCCACTTTGCGGACCGTCTTTCTGATAACCATCCTGGGCCTGTTTTCACTGGCTGCGAGGGCCGACCATATCATCGGCGGAGAGATGTATTATAACTGGCTTTCGTCCAACGCTTCCGGCAACCATTACCGCATCACGCTCAAGCTGTTCGTACGCTGCGACGCCACCGATTCGCAGATAGACCCGGAAGTGAACATCGCGCTGTACGACGGCGCGGGAAATTATTACAACACGCTCCGCGACATCCAGCGGGGCAGCCTCGAAAAATACACCGCCACGGATGTAGACCCCTGCATCGTGAACCCGCCGTACGTATGTTACCAGATCGCGTATTATACGGTGGAAGTCACGCTGCCGGCCAATCCGAACGGCTATTACGCCACCTTCCAGCGGTGCTGCCGCCGTACCGGGCTGACCAATATTTTTTCCGACGACAACAACGTGGGCGGCAGCTATTTTACAAAGATCCCCGGCAGCACGCATCAGTTCGATCACAATAGCGGCCCGCGTTTCAGCGCTGAAAAAGGCACCATCGTGTGCGCCAACAACCGGTTCAGGTACGATTACGCCGCCACCGACCCGGATGGCGACTCACTGGTATATGCATTTTCCACCGCGTTCACCGGCGCGGACCGCAACAATCCCAAACCCGATAATTCCGCCGCGCCCCCTTATGCACCGGTTACTTATAAATCCCCTTTCTCCGCTGCGCAGCCGCTTGGCGACAAAGCCTCCATCGATCCTCAAACCGGCGTTATTTCCGGCATTGCACCGCGCTCCGGATTGTATATCGTAACGGTTTCGGTGAAAGAATACCGGGGCGGCGCCCTTATCGGAGAACATCAGAAGGAGTTCCAGTTTACCGTGGAAAACTGCGTGCGGCAGGTAGTGGCTTCGCTGCCGGAAAAGTTTGCCGATTGCGACGGTTTTGTGATCAACTTCGTGAACAACAGCACGCCGAACAAAGAATATGTCTGGGATTTTGGCGACGGCACCACCTATCAGACCAACAGCCTTTCCTCCTTCCCGCATACGTATGCCGCTACGGGCACCTACCGCGTAAAGCTGATGGTTGACCCGTCCAGCAGCTGCGGCGACAGCGCGTTCTCCACCGTGCGCGTATACCCGAAGCTGTCACCGTCCTTCGACGTCAGCGGGCTTTGCACCACGCAGCCCACCCGCTTCACCAATACGTCCACCAACGACATCGGCACATTCAATTATCTAAAATGGGATTTCGGCGAAGCCGCCGTTACCCAGGACACGTCCAACCTGCAGGCGACGACCTGGCAATACAAAACGCCGGGCAATTACACGATCAGGCTTTTTATGAGCACCACCATGGGCTGCGAAAGAGAGATCACAAAAACCGTCGAGATATACGACAAACCGCCGTTCACCGCCACCGGCGACACTTTGCTTTGCATCAAAGACGCACTGGAGCTGCACGCGGAAAGCCCCGTGGCGGGAAGCTACAGCTGGCAGCCGCTATACAACATCACCGGCGAGAACACGCCAAACCCCACGGTTTCGCCCAAAAAAGATTTTGCGTACGACGTTACCTTCACCGACCTTACCGGCTGCGTGAACACCCAACGCGTGAACATTGACGTGCGCGAAAACATATCGGTAAAAACATCTGCGGACAGCGTGATCTGCACCAGCGATCCCGTAGACCTTTCCGCGGAGGCCGACGGCGAGTATGCGTTCACCTGGGTAAACCTGGACTCGCGGCAGATCATCAGCCGGAGCAAGGATGTAACGGTAACACCTGTACGAACGGGAACATATTATGTGCAGGTCGATCTCGGCAGCTGCACCTCCCGCGATTCCATCTTTTTCAGAACCGTAGACCCACCGGTTGCCTACGCCGGTGAAGACACGACCATTTGCTACGGGGAAAAGGTACAGCTGGAAGCCAGCGGCGGCGCGTATTACAGCTGGTCGCCCGCGCAAACGCTCACTACCCCGCGCCGCGCAACCACCATCGCGTGGCCGAAAGACACGACCACTTACACGGTAACGGTAACGGATACACTGGGCTGCCCCAAACCCGTCACCGCACAACGAACGGTCGCCGTAGTGCCGCCCGTGCCGGCCTTTGCGGGCAACGATACCATCGTGATGAAAGGCCAGCCTTTCCAGCTGAATGCCAGCGGCGGCGTACGGTACCAGTGGTCTCCGGCAGACGGGCTCAGCAGCACCGTCGTGCCCGATCCCGTCACACGATATAACAGCGACATCACTTATCGCGTACAGGCGTTCAGCACCGAAGGCTGCGTAGGCGAGGACGACATCCACGTACGTTTTATGAGCGGCCCGGAGATCTATATCCCCAACGCCTTCACGCCGAACGGCGATGGTGTGAATGATATGTTTAGGCTAATGCCCGTAGGGTTTACCAAGATGGAATACGTCCGCATCTACAACCGCTGGGGCGAGGAAATTTTCAGCTCCGTGCAATATATGAAGGGATGGGACGGCAGGAAGAAGGGCAGTCCTGCTACAGCGGACACTTACATTTGGATCGTGGGCGGCATCAATATTAACGGTCAGAAGGTAGAGAAACGCGGTACGGTAACGCTGATACGTTGACGACGCGCTTGTTGACAGGATCGTGGACGGCATTAACATCAACGGTCAAAAAGTGAACAAACGAAAAACGGTAATGCTTATCCGTTGACGATGCGCATCCTGAACGGAAAAGCCTGTACGAAACCCTCGTTTTGCCGCTTCAGCACGGTACAAAAGGCCAGCGGAACGTACCGGTCAGACAAATAATCCGGGGGCTGAAAAACGATAAATCTAACTACTAAAGCATTACACTTTATTATCTTTTTCATATTCATTTCCACTCCTTTTATATTTTAGCAAGCCCTTTATTTTCCGTAAATTCAGCGTAACAAGAAAGCCTTTCCCCATGGGCAAATCTGTTATCCTCCTTCTTCTTCTGGCCTGCTCGCTATACGGAACAGTGAACGCATACCACATTATCGGCGGGGAAATCTATTACCGCACGGTAGGCTTTAACCAGGCTACCGGCAATTACCGTTACCTCATCATCCTGAAGCTCTACCGCGACGGCGATTTTGTATGCGGCACCCGGCAGGGCTGCCTTGATTATTTTGAAAATCCCGTCCCCATCAATATCTTCAATGCCGCCGGCAATCGCGTAATGGCGCCGCAGCTGATGGAGATCGAACGAACCGGGCCCATTCGCGACACGCTGAAAAATCCCTGTCTTGCCCCGCAGACCATTTACCTCGAAGTAGCTTTTTACGGAAGCGACACCATCGATCTGCCGCCCATCGCAGGCGGTTATTATATTTCTTACCAGCGCTGCTGCCGCGGCGAAGCGCTGAGCAACATCTACAATTCCGAAAGGGAAGGCTCCACTTTCTATACCTGGATACCCGGTTCCGAAAGCCGCCCCGGCAATAACAGCGCCTATTTCGGCATAGACGAAGCGCCGGTGATCTGCTCAGGTCTCCCCCTGCGCTATAATTACCGCGCTTCCGACCCTGATGGCGACAGTCTCACCTATTCGTTGTGCAGCGCGCTGGCGGGAGGCAACAACCGGTCGAACGAATCCGTGAGCCCGCCGCCGTACACCACCACCGTGAGCTACATCCCGCCTTATCACGGCGGCGCGCCGATGGGAGGAGCGCCGGCTATGAGCATCGACAACAACGGGCTGATCACCGGCGTGCCGGATAGACCGGGAAAATTCGTGGTGTCCGTTTGCGTGTCGGAATACGACAGGGCTACCAAACGCCTGCTGGGCGTGCATCATAAAGACATCCTCATTACCGTATACAATTGCGAGACGCGCATCACCGCGTCTACCCCGGCCGTGCTGAACCACTGCAACGATTCGCTGGGCATGTTTGTCCCCATCACGAACAACAGCGTGGCGGGTTTCACATCCAGCTACCAATGGAGCTTCAGCGACGGCACCGATACCGTTACCAATAGCCG
>JBQCFV010000740.1:0-2994 GCA_051958695.1 Chitinophaga sp.
CTGGCGAAAGCCAAAGACCTGACCGGCAAGGGCCAACCCATCGTGATACTGATGAAAACCGCCATGGGTAAAGGTGTTGACTTTATGGAAGGTTCACACGAATGGCACGGCATCGCGCCGAACGACGAACAGCTTGCCAAAGCGCTGGCGCAGCTGCCGGAAACGCTGGGCGATTATTGATTTGTGATTGAACGTACTTGTAATAGCGACGGGCCGTATCGGAGAGATGCGGCCCGTTTTTTTATTTGCATACCTTTTGGGAAGCTTCCCGTTATTTTTCAGATCCCTTCGGGAATAACACCCCATCGATCGCAACCCTTACGTCGCCTTCAGCGCAATCTCCTGCCTGGCGGCCTTTTGCGCGGGATACCAGCTCGCCAGCACGCCGATCACCAAAATAGTTACGCTCACAAGAATAAAGTCCTCATAATGCATTTCCACCGGGAAAGCATCTATCAGGAAGGAGCCTCCGCCCAGCTTGATGAGCCCGAAATGCTGCTGCAGCAAACAGATCGTAATGGCAAGCGTAAAACCGACCACGCTGCCAACGCCCGCGATAATGAGGCCCTCGGTGAGGAATATACGCTGGATCAGGTTATTCCGGCCGCCCATCGCTTTCAGGATGGTAATGTCTTTCTGTTTTTCTATCACCAGCATCGACAAAGAACCGATCATGTTAAACGCGGCGATCACAAGGATGAAGCTGAGGAAAACGTAAACGACCCACTTCTCCGTTTGCATCACATTATAGATGGTAGCGTTCTGCTCCACGCGCGTCTGCACTTTTACATTGTCGCCCAGCAAGGCCTGTATCGCGCGTTTGGCGGATCTTTCCGAAAAGCCCGGCAGCAGCGATATTTCGAGGGATGATACTTCTCCCGGCTGCATGTCGAGCAGGCTGCGGAGGAAGCCGATGTCCGTGAGCACGTATTTGCTGTCGAACTCCTGCTGGATGGCGAAAGTGCCGGCGGGATAAATGGTGCCCGAGTTGACCGCCTGCTCCGGCAGCGCGGCGCTGAAGCCCGCTTCGTCGCGTTTGGGCATGTACACGTTCACCGGCACGCTGCTATGCTCCACATCTATGCCCAGCGCGCTTTCTATGCCAAGGCCGATCACGGCCTGGTAACCCTGCTCATGCGAAATGTCGTAAGCCCCGCGGATGATCTTGTTCTGCACGCCCGCCACATGCGAGAAGGCGCTGTCTATTCCTTTCAGCACCGCGATCGTTTGTTCGTTCCCGTTACGAAGCACCGCCTTTTCCTCGATGCTGGCGGAAACGTTGGCCACGCCCGGGGCCTGGCTTACTGCTTTTAGCTGTTCGGGGGTGAAGAGGATGGTTTTGCCCGTAACAGGCACTACTTTCAATGTTGGATAAAAAGAGGAATAGAGCGACTTTACCAGGCCAGTAAAACCGTTAAATACGCTCAGCACGGTGATCAGCGCGGCGGTGCCCACGGCGATGGCGCCCACGCTCACCCATGCAATGATATTGATGGCGCTGGTGGATTTACGGGCGCGGAAATATCGCAATGCGAACTGCCAGATCATTTTTTGTCTTTCTCTTCGTTGATCTTCTTAAAGAGCTCTTCCATCCTGAACACATGATCCAGCGTATCGTCGAGGAAGAAGGTAAGTTCGGGAACGCGGCGCAACTGTTTGCCTACGCGGTTGCCCAGCTCGCGGCGGATCTCGCTCATCTTTTCTTTCATGCGGGCCATCATTTCCTCGGGGGATTTGATCTGGAACATGCTTAAATAAACCCTTGCCTCCAGCAGGTCCGGTGTCATTTTAACGGACGAGATCGAGATCATGCCGCCTTCCGTTACATTAAATCCCATGCGCATAAATATGTCGCTGAGTTCCTGCTGCACCAGCTGCCCTACCTGTTTTTGCCTTTTTGTTTCCTGCATTTTATTTATATTTAAGCCGTACTCTCAAATCTTCCCCTTGCGGGAATTGCCCAAAAATAACCAATTTTAGCGGTTCATGACAATCCTGCGCCACCTTCATGTGGTATCATTTTTGGAGCTTGGAGCGTGCCGTCCGGTACCTTATTTGTTCACCAAACCAATTGACACCTATGATTTCCGTAATTATACCAGTGCTCAACGAAGGCGCCACCATACGCCAGGTAATCAAGACGATCAGAAAGACCTCGAGGCCGATAGAAATTGTGGTAGTAGACGACAATTCAACGGATCATACGGTTGAAGAAGCGCTGAAAGAAAAAGTGCGCGTGATCACCAGCAGCCAGCGCGGCAAAGGCATTTCCATGCGCGAAGGCATGATGGCCGCCAAACATGATATTATCATGTATGTGGACGGCGACATACTGACATACCCGGACCAGCTCGTAGAACTGCTGACCGACCCCATCGTGAACGACGAAGCGGATTTTGTAAAGTCGTATTTTGAAAGACAGGCGGGGCGCGTTACGCAGCTCGTCGCCAAACCCTTGCTGAGCATCCTTTTCCCGGACCTCGCAGGATTCAACCAACCGCTCAGCGGCATGATCGCCGCGCGGAAATCGTATTTGCAGAAAGTGCATTTTGAAAACGATTACGGGGTAGACATCGGGTTGCTGATAGACATGCATGTGAACCAGGCGCGCATCCGCGAAGTGAATATCGGGCGGCTGGAAAACGCGATGCAGACCTGGGAGCAGCTGAGCAAGATGAGCCGCGAAGTATCGCGCACCATTCTCAAAAAAGCGGAAAGCATCCCGCAGCAGAACTTCGAAACGCTCGGCAATATCAACATCATCCGCGAGCAGATGGAGTATTCCATCCTCGAGTCCATCGACAAGCTGCAGAAGATGGTGATCTTTAATCTCGACGAGACCGTGTTCACCGAGAATTACACCTACCTCGCCGCGGTGGCGTTCGAGCAGGAAGAGTCGCTGGTGCAGGTGCTGCAGCATTATACCGACCCGATCTCCATCATCCGGCGGTCCGCCGCATTGTTCCAGGGCCGCAATCTTGCCGAGCTGCTTGA
>JBQCFV010000741.1:0-3154 GCA_051958695.1 Chitinophaga sp.
AAAATGATGTCTGCCATGCGGAAGATCACGATGTTGGCGTCAAAAAGATTGGCCACCGGATCTACCGCGAAGCCGTATTTGGAAAATACGTAGGTCTGCCCCACCGTTCCGGACACGGGCGCGGAAAGCAGCGTGAGGAAACGTTCGTCGTCCGTCGTGTCCGGGTAGATCATTCTCGGGTCGGAGATGCGGGTGATGGCGCGCTTACCGTTGGTCGAGTCATACTTCATATAGGCGGGCGACCAATAAGGCTGCGACCTGGCGGAGAATACGCCGCCGAAGAGCGTGAGGTTGGCCAGCGAGCCGTTCCTGCCATATTCCCCGGTACCTGCGTCGAAGTCGATCTCAAAGATGCCTTCCACGGAGCGGCCGTCCCAGATGGTGCGGTACATCGGGTTTACGAGAGGATCACCGGGATCGGGTTTCGCGTCTTCAATGAGCTTGTATACGCCGCCGTCTATCACTTTGGTGGCCCAGCTGATGGCTTCGGCGTCTTTATGCCGCCAGGCGAGACTATGCGCCAGCGTAGCGTACACGGTGCCTTTGGTGGCGCGGATGGAGTTGCGGCCTGAATTGGCGTACTGTAACGGCAGATCGGCTTCGGCCGCTTTCAGTTCCGCATCCACGAAATCGAGCACGGTGTTCATATCGGTACGGCCGAGCTTGTCGGTGGTTTTGGATTTGGTCACCAGCGGCACGTCGCCCCAGACACGCACGATATAGAAGTAGGTGAACGCGCGCAGGAAACGGGCTTCGGCCACGTATTGCTCGCGGGTGTAGGTGATGAACTGGTTCTCGGGAACACGGCCGGCGTTTTCCAGCACGAGGTTGCATTGCTCGATCACCTGGTAAAAAGACGTCCAGCTGAACAGGATGTCTTCCCACTGACGGGTGCCGCCGAGCACGGAACGGATGCGGTTTACTTTCAGCTCGTTATCGAGCCCGTCCCTGATCGGGTCTTTGCCAACGGCCATAAAGCTGGAAGCGCGGCGGTCGCCGTACATATAAAAACGCGGATGGTAACCATTGTCGTCGTTGGCCAGCTTCGGGCTTTCGGACAATGTTCTGCGCAGCAATGCGTACGCGCCTGCCACTGCACCGTCAAGGTCGCGTTCTGAAGACCAGAAAGTGGCGTCCGGTATCTGGTCGATCGGGTTGATCTCCAGCTGCTTTTTGCACGACAGCACGGAGAAGCCCACCAGGCAAAACATCACATAATATATTCCTCTTTTCATACTAATGCTTTTAAACTAATTAGAAGGTAACATTCAGGCCCAGCGTCATTTTGCGGCTCAGCGGGTAATTCCTGCCCTGGTCGTAGCCGGAGGGAAATTCTATCGCTTCAGGATCGCGGCCGGAGTATTTGGTGATGATGAACACGTTCTCGGTATTGCCGTACGCCATTACGCGCTCGATACCGAAACGTTTCAGGAACTTGCTGGGCAGGTTGTAGCTCAACATCACGTTCTTCAGGCGCAGGAACGATGCGTCTTCCACGAATGCGCTCTTGTAGTCGTAAATGTTCCAGAAGGTCTGGATAGAGCCCGTCCAGTAGTCGAGCGTCGGGAAACGCGCGTCTTTGCCGCCGCGGTCGCCCGGCGCAAAACCATAGATGTCGTATTCGCCGATCGGAGGAATGCCGCCCCAGTCGAGGGAATTACCGTTAAAGTAGTCGAAGGTGGTATAGTTGGGATTGTAACCGCCCACCACTTTCGTGGAGTTCCAGTAACGCTGCAGCGCGGAGTTCACCACTTTCACGCCCCAGCGGAAGTTGAACATCATGTCGAGCGTAAAACCTTTCCAGGAAACGGTGTTCACCCAGCCGCCTTCTATCTTCGGCGTAGGATCGCCCACCCACATGCGGTCGTTCACTTCGCGCGCGCCGTCGCCGTTCAGGTCGTTGATCTTGTAATCGCCGTTCAGGTCGAGGAAGCGCGGCGCGCCTTCGCGGTAAGGCAGGTAGCCGTAGTCGAAGAAAAGTTTTTTACCGGTGAAGGGGTCAACCGGCACATCGCTGTTGCTTTGCCATACGCCGTCGTTCACCATGAACACGAAACCATAGGGAGCGGAGCCCACTTTTACCATCGTTACGTTGTTCAGCATGAAAGGACGGTTGTTATTGGGCAATTTGGCCACCTGCGTGGTGTTGCGGGCCAGCATGAAACGGGTCGTCCAGCTGACGGGGCTTTTCTCGCCCAGCACGTTCACGCTCAGGGTCATTTCAAAACCTTTGTTCAGCATGTCGATACCGTTGCGTTTGATGACGCTGTAGCCGGAGCTGGTGGGCAGCTGCTCTTCATAAGTGCCGCCTTCGGTATAGCGCTGGTAAACGTCGCCGATCAGGCTGATGCGGCCTTTGAACGCGGAAAGCTCGATACCGAGGTTCGTCTGATCGGAGTATTCCCACTGCAGGTCGGGATTCTGCATCTGGTTGAAGTTCTGGATCGCCACTTTGGTGCCGCCGTAGCTGCTCACGTACCGGTAGGAAGGTTCGTTGAAACCGCCGGCATTCGCATTCAGGGAGCTTACGCTGGCGAAGTTCTCCACGTACTGGTTGGCGGTTTTACCCCAGCTTACGCGCACTTTCGCTTCGTTCAGCCAGGGCAGGTTGTCCTGCACCCACGTTTCTTCAGCGATGCGCCATGCGGCGGACACGGTGGGAAAGTAACCCCATCTTTTGGTCGGCGCCAGCTTGGAGGAACCGTCTGCGCGGATCGATGCGTCTATTAAATATTTTTCGCGGAAACCATAGTTCACTTTACCGAGCACGGAAGAAGTGGCGTTGGCGCCGTAGCCGGTGCGGGTGACCGTATTTTCGGGGCTGAAGCCCTGTACGATCTGGATATTGTCGGAAGAGCCGCCCTTGGCGTCTATCTGCGTAACCTCCATCGTGTTCTTATTGAACTCCTGTACGAGGAATGCGCCGAAGTTGTGGTCGTTGTTGTCCGTATAGTGGTTCCACGACAGCTGGTTCGTCCAGGTGTAGCCGTTGCTGATGGAATTGTATTGCCCCGCATCGGAGGAACTGTTATTCGCCACGGACGCAAAGAAATAATCGCGTTTGTCGTTCGCGTAGCTCAGCGATCCGGTGGAAGTGAACATGATCTCCGGCGTGATGGCGTACATCAGCTGCAGGCTCGTGTTCACGGTATTG
>JBQCFV010000742.1:0-4020 GCA_051958695.1 Chitinophaga sp.
CGGCGCCGAGCATGATCTTTTTGTTGAGGAATACGCCGCCGTAACCGCCGGTGAGCACGGCGAAGCGGTCGTCGAAGGTGCTTATTTTACCAAGCAGGGCGCCGTATGCGCTGAGCTTTTTGGGGCCTTTGCGGTTGAAGCCTGCTGAAAGTGTTTCCATTTGCTGGGCCTGCGCGAAAAATGCGGCCAGGAGAAGGGCGCATACTAACGTAAATGTTTTCATATGTCGTTATTTTGTGTTTCCGGTAATATGACCGGATAAATGATCCTTCCCCCTATGCGCGCCGCAAATTTTTTTAAATGCCCTATGCTGGCTTGCTGAACAAAATGAATACGGCGTTGCCGGAATGAACGGAATGAACAGGCTGGATATCCTTAATTTCAGAAGGTACAATCCCCATTATTTACCAAAACGAATAACTATGGAAAACAAATTTTTCGGTTGCGAAGAATTGGGCCCCGCAACCATGCAGGAGATCAACGGCGGCGGTTATGTCGGCAACGTAGTGATCCTGGCGCAGGTGCTTTATGGTCTGACAAAAGGTTTTGTATCCACGGCGCCGCTGGCCGGCCCGCTGGTATCAAGCCTGCTGACCTCGTTCGTAGACCCTGTAATCGACGCGGCATAACAAATAACTACAATGGACAGTGCATATCGGAGGAGCGGTTCGCGGGAGCCGCTCTTTTTTTTGTGGGGGAACTGATTGATGGGAAACCGGCTTTATGGGGAAATGGATTGATGGGACATTGGCTGCCGTCGGCCGTGCGGGTTGATTCGCCCAACCGGTTTCAGGATATTCGCCGTGCAGGTCAATGACAGATAATAATGCGGGGTAGATCCGCCATGTGCAGACTTTAATGCTCTACAAATAACTCACCCCCGGCGGATAATCCTTCTCCAACGCCTTCAGCAATACCGCGAAATCATCCGGCCGGTGCAGAAAATCCATTTCCGTGGTATCCACCATCAGCGTGCGCACCGGGTGCTGGCGGATATATTGCATATACATGTCATGCACCTTTTGAAGATAGCTGTCGGGTATCTGCTGTTCGTAAGAGCGGTTGCGCCTGCGGATGTTCTGCTGCAGCCTGTCGACCGGCGCGTTGAGGAAAATGAGCAGGTCGGGCTGCGCCAGCTGGGGATTGACGATGTCGAACAGCTTCTGGTAAAGACCAAATTCATCCGGCTTCAGGTTCATTTTTGCAAACAGCAGGCTTTTTACGAACAGGTAGTCGCTTACGGTGTATTGCGAGAACAGGTCGCGGGAAGAAAGCATTTCCTTCAGCTGTTTATACCGTTCGGCCATAAAAAACAGTTCCAGCGGAAAAGCATACTGGTCGGGCTCCGCATAGAATTTTGGCAGGAATGGGTTGTCCGCGAACTCTTCCAATATCAGCCGCGCCTGCAGGTGTTCTGCCAGCTTTAGCGCGAGGGTGGTCTTTCCTGCGCCGATATTGCCTTCTATGGTGATAAAGCGGTATTGCATGTTCAATGGGCGGCGGCGATGTATTTATGCACCGGCAGCGGGTCGGGGCAGGCTTCCAGTAGCTGTTCAACCGTGAGCTGCAGGATGGGGTGCGTCCAGCCCGGAACTACCTCCTGCAGCGGCGCCAGCACAAAACGGCGGTATTGCATCTGCGGGTGCGGCACCTTCAGGTGTGGCAGCGTGATCACTTCGTTGTTAAAAAAGATAATGTCGATGTCGATCACCCGGGAATCCCATTTCAGCCGCCGGATGCGGCCGATCTCCCGTTCCGCCTGCATCGTTTCTTCCAGCAATTGCACCGCGCTGAGCGGTGTTTCCAGCACCAGGGCCTGGTTTAAATAATCCGGCTGCTGCACGTCTCCCCAGGGCGCGGTTTCGTACATGGCGGATTCCGCCGTGATCGCGCCGGCCCTTTCCCGCAGCAGCCTGGCGGCTTCCCGCAGGTTTTTTGGGCGGTCGCCCATATTGCCACCTATAAGTAATATTGCTGTATTCATGTATTTTTGACGGATCAAAAGTAGCTATATTCCCTATTTTTGAGAAAATTAATGGAGTTTTTGGCTCTTGACCTAATCGAATCCTCATGCGCAGTTTCTTAAAATTTTTCCTGGCATCCTTTGTAGCCCTGGTCGTTTTTTCCATCCTCTCGTTTTTTTTCATGATTATGGTGGTAGCCCGGCTGAGCACGCCCAATAAGGTGACCACGGGCGCCAACGCCGTAGTGGTGATCGACCTCAGCAACCCCCTGCGCGAGCAGCGGATGGAAGACCCGCTCCGCGAGCTGATGCCCTTCGTAAGCGGCGAGGCCGACCAGGAGCCCGGCCTGTACGACGCGGTACGGCTTATCCGCAACGCCGCCAAAGACGACAATGTAAAAGGCCTTTATCTCAAAGCGAACGGCAACGGCAACGGTTATGCCGCCAGCGAAGAGATTCGCCGCGCCATCGTGGATTTCAAAAAGAGCAAAAAATTCGTATATGCGTTCGCGGAAACGCTTACGCAAAACGCCTATTACCTCGCTTCGGCGGCCGACAAGCTGTACCTGCATCCCAAAGGGATGATGGACTTTTCCGGCTTCTCCATCACCATGATGTACCTGAAAGGCACGCTCGAAAAGCTGGACATACAGCCGCAGATATTCTACAACGGCAAATTCAAAAGCGCCACCGAACCGCTGCGCGAAACAAAAATGACGGAAGCCAACCGCATCCAGACCACCGCTTTACTCGGCGACCTGTACGCGGACTTCCTGCTGCGTATCAGCGAAGCCCGGAAGATAGACACCGCCACGCTGCACCGCTACGCCAACGAAGGGCTCATCATGGAGCCCTCCGACGCGGAAAAATACAAGCTGGTGGACGCGCTGAAATATAACGACGAGGTGATGGACGACATCAAACGCAGCCTCAGCCTGAAGGGCGACGAGAAAGTAAACTTTGTTTCCCTCAACCGTTATTTCTCCGCCCATCCTTTTTATGAATCCAGCGGCAACATCGCGCTGATATACGCGGACGGCAACATCGTGACCGGCGGCGATGGCGACAATATGATCACCAGCGACGAGTATGTAAAAGTGATCAGGGAAGTGCGGCAGGACAAAGACATCAAAGCCATCGTGTTCCGCGTGAACTCGCCGGGCGGCAGCGCGCTGGCCTCCGAAAGCATCTGGCGCGAGCTCTCGCTTGCGCGGAAAACCAAGCCGGTGGTGGTTTCCATGGGAGACTACGCGGCTTCCGGCGGGTATTACATTTCTTGCATGGCGGATTCCATTTTCGCGGAACCCAACACGCTCACCGGTTCCATCGGCGTGTTCGCCATCGTGCCGAATATGAAAGGATTTTTTAACAACAAGCTCGGCATTACGTTCGACGGGGTAAAAACCGGCGAGTTCGCCGATGCGGGCAATACCACGCGCCCGCTCACCGAAAAAGAAAAAACGCTGTTCCAGCGTTCGGTAGATACCATCTACGCCACGTTCAAACAACGTGTGGTGGAGGGCCGCAAGCTAAGCTCCACCGTGGTGGACAGCATTTCGCAGTGCCGAGTATGGACGGGTGTGCAGGCGCAGAACATGGGACTGGTAGACAGGCTGGGCGGCATACAGGCGGCGGTGGATTGCGCGGCGAAAATGGCCAATATTCCCGAGCCCGATATTTCCGCTTACCCCAAACCCAAAAACAAGCTGGAACTGCTGCTTAAAGGCGTGGACGATAATACCCGCGCAAAAATGCTGCAAAAGGAACTGGGCGCTGACTATAAGCTCTACGAAACGATCAAACGCCTCCGCGCGCTTGCCAACGGGGAAGTGCAGGCGAAGCTGCCTTATGATATGGTGATCGAATAAAAAGATTGCATCGCATGGGATGCAACTGTTACGCAGCTTAGCGTTGCGCCCATATGGCGATCGAATAAACGATCTTGCATTGGATACAATAGGAAAAGTGAAAGGCCACCGGCTTTTCACTTTTCTGTTTTATAATCACCATAGGTTATTATCCTTCTTCCGTATACACCGGGTCCCTCTCCTCGGGGC
>JBQCFV010000743.1:0-3161 GCA_051958695.1 Chitinophaga sp.
GGTTGCGCAGCCTGCTGCAATGCGCCGAAATCAGGCACGTACTGCACCACCTGCGCGGCGATGGTTTCGTTACGGGTGAAAAAATCGTTCACGTCCACCAGCGGGAACAACGAGGAAAACACGATGCCGGTGATGAGAAAAACGCGGTTGAGCGTGTAGAACGTGAGCCTGCGCAGGCCCAGCCGGTAAGCGAGATAAAACAGGCAAAGCGCGATGTTGGCTTTCACCAGGTATATGAACAATGCGGTCATACCGTAGATTTATAAGTTCAGCATTACTTTTTACCGATCATGTTAATGATCTCCTGCAGTTCTTCAGGACTGATCTTTTTATCCTTCGCAAAAAAAGTGACCAGCTCTTTATAAGAGTTCTCGAAATAATCCTTCACAAAGCCGCTCATGAATTTTTTCTTGTATTCGCCTTCGTTGATGGACGGCGTGTATTCGTACACGTTACCGATCTTTTTTGCTTCCACGTAGCCTTTTTTCTCCAGGTTCTTGATGGTGGAAGCCAAAGTGGTATAAGGAGGCGCAGGCGCGGCGTGCGCTTCCAGGAAGTCTTTCACAAACCCGCTGCCTACTTTCCAGATGGCCTGCATGGCAGCTTCTTCCTGTTTGGTCAATTTTTCCATGATATATATGGTTTGAATTATTTACGGTTTATAATCAAGCGGCAACATTTCCGCCAGCTTCTCCCATCCCCAGTACTGCTCGCAGATCACGTCCATTGGCGCTTCCACGTTTCCGTTCCTGTCAATCCTCACTTCGGGCGCCAGCAGCTTCAGAATGGAAACCTGCGGGCCTCTCACCGCGCCGGGCGGCCGCATCCTGGTCACGTACAGCCTGTCTTCCTTTTCTTTTTTATAGGTCACGTACAACAGGTCTTTGAAGTTCATCACGTAGCTGTTGCCCGCTTTGTAAAAAATGCTGTCGTAGGGCAAACGCGCGGAATACAGGTAGTTAACGTATTTGGAGAACGTTCCCGGTTTCTGCATTTTTGCTTCGCCTGTTTCCAGCCCGGGCACCGGCTCCACAAAATCCCGTTTCCTTTCCTTCCGCACCAGCTTCTGTACCATAAACCCGTCCTGCTCCAGCGTTTTGCCGATCAGGCTTTTGTAGAAGTGCATCGTGGAACCGAGGTAGGCCGCTTTCCTGTTAGCCGCCCATTTTTGCTGCTGGCGTTTGTTCTTCGGTTTTTTCAGCTCGAACATCGGGTTGCCGTAATACATCGAATAACCGGCCCGCATGTCGTACGTAAAATGCATCAGGAGGAATTTGATGCGATAACCCAGCGCCGCGTTCTCTATCACCAGGAAGTCGTCCGCCGCGGCGGTGAGCGTGTTGGTGCGCTGATCATAACGCAGGTCCACGATCTCGCCGTTCATCAGCTCGCATTGTTTGGCAAAACTGCTCTCGCCTACGAACGTGTTCACAAACGCCCGCATCCATTTTTCGCGCTCCGGGTCCCTGCGCACTACGTGCTCTTTCAGCACGCCTGCTTTCGGTTTTAATACGATCGTGATACCGCTTATGTCTGCCTGCACTTCCACGGGTGTTATCACCGGCTGGTAGCCGAGGTACGACACGATCAGCTCGTATTTTCCCGGCGGTACCTGTTGTATCGTAAAGTTTCCCGCTTCCGTCGTTCTGTCGCCAAGCGTTGTCTGGTTGAGGAAGGCGCTTGCGAAGGGCAGGGGTTTCCCGCTTTCGTCCTGCACTTTTCCGCTCACCTTAAACACCGTTTGCGCAACGGCGGGCGTGATCCCTGCGGCCATCCAGATCAAGATCCCAAGCAATACGACTCTCATAATTACGATACTATCGTAAATCTACGAACAATTCGTAATACTTCCAAATTTATTCTTCACATAAAAAAAGAAGATGCATCAAATTCCGACACATCCTCTTCAATCCGGTTATTTGAAAACCGGAACCAGCGGTTCCCGCTGCGGCTTTCAATATTCTTTTATTTATTCTTCCTGTTTTTCAGCGCGCGAAATGGCATTTAATACTCCGCCATGAATGCAGTCTTATCTTCCAAACATCCATGCTACCGCAGCAGCTCCGCCAGCTTCTTGCTCAGGTCTCCCCCTCTCAGGTTGCGCGCAATGATCGTTCCCTTCGGGTCTATCAGCACGTTCTGCGGAATGGCGCGGATGCCGTAAAGCTTGCCCACGGCGTTGTTCCAGCCTTGCAGGTCGGATACGTGCGTCCACTCGAGATTATCCTGGTCGATGGCCTGCTGCCACTTGTCTTTCCGGTCGTCGAAGGAAACGCCGAGAACGGTGAAACCTTTGTCTTTGAAACGGTGATAAGCCTCTACCACATTGGGATTCTCGTTACGGCAAGGAGTGCACCAGCTGGCCCAGAAATCCACCAGCACATATTTTCCGCGGAACGACGCGAGCGATACGGGATTGCCCTGCGCGTCCTTTTGCACAAAATCGACCGCGGGCTGGCCCACCGCCAGTTTTTTAGCAAGGTCCATCCGGTATTCAAACTCCTTCGCGGAAGGGTATTTGCGCACGGACCTGGCGAGGGAGTTGAAGAGCGGCTCCACGTCGTCCGGGTTCAGCTCGTAACCGGCCACCTGGTTCAGCACGTACATGCCGATGGGCGTGCCGGGATTTTCGACGAGGTACCGCCGCATCACGGCCTTTTTGCTGGCTTCGAGCTGTTCGAGGCGCAGCTCGGCTTTTTTGAGCCTGTCCTCGTCCTTGGATTGCGCGGCTTCGCGGTATTTTTTTATGGCGGATTCGTAGTCTTTCTGAACGGAACGGAGCAGGTCGCTCAGCTCGTTGTATGCGCCCTGTTCGAGGGTGCCGCCCGCTTCGGCCTTCGAGGCCGGCGTGGCGAGGTTCAGCCGGGTGGTTCCTTTCCCGAGGAAAATGAGCGCCACTTCCTTTCTGCCGCCGGGATTGCCGGGCGTGGAAGGCATTACGGCAAACACTTGGGCAAGCTGCGGTTCAGGGATCTTGCCGGTAAATGAGAATTTTCCGTCGCTGGCGATCGCGCTGTCCAGTATAAAAACGCCGTCCGTTCTCATGCGGAGAAGATATTTGGCCGGTTTTTGCTGGTCTGCATTGCGAATGTTGCCCTCGATATGGTACTGGTAGGTTTTTGTTTTTTTGTCCTGCGCCAACAACGTTGCAGCCGGGCTTA
>JBQCFV010000744.1:0-7427 GCA_051958695.1 Chitinophaga sp.
ATACAGGCCATGGGCTCGTACCGGCAGGCGCCCGCCATGTTCGAGCCTTACCTGCACGGCCAGGTGCTGCTGCTTACCGCCCACTATTTCAACCTGTTGATGGACCGGCACGAAGTGCCCAAAACCGTGCTGGACGCCTGCGATTTCATACAATGCAACCTCACGGAAGACATCGATACCGCCTTTGTGGCCCGCAAAGCGGGTACGCATAAAGATGCGCTGAACAAGCTGTTCAAAGAGACCTACGGCAAGAACGTGCGCCAGTACATCACCCACCTCCGGCTGGAAGAAGCCGAATACAGGTTATTGAATACCAAGGAATTGATATGGGAAGTGGCCGCGCATGCCAACCTCACCGACGCCTCCCACCTGGTGCGCCTCATGCGCGGGAAACACGGCCTCACCCCCGAAGAGTTCCGCGAAAAGCACCGTAATTCCCTCGCTTAACTGATTTTTTTCAGTTCGTACAATTTTACCGGCGGTTCATACAACGCCGAATGGGGAAGAATTTTCAACTTTGGAACAACAGGATGCAAGGCAAGGCTGAAAGCCGGACCATCCGAAGATATTGGCCGAAAGGCCCCTTCGATTTAACTGGTAATGTTTACATTTCACTGAAAACGAAGAGCTTGTCATTGTTCTTCAATTTAGCTTAGACGAAAATATGATCTGACAAGAATCCGTTCCCCCGAATTAGACTTGAGACATTTGTTTCAAAAGCCAGCGCCGGAAGCACTGGCTTTTATTGTGCCTGTACAAATTCCGACACGGCCGCCGTCCATTCCCGGCTGTAATGCGAGAGATAGTTGACATGGCCCGCTTCCGGGAAAGTGACCAGCTTTTTGGGGCCGGGCAGGTTCGCGTAAATTTCGTCTATCTCCTTCCGGTCCACCCGTCCGTCTTTTTCACCGTAAAACATTAGCACGGGCACCCGCGCATATTTTGCATAGTCCACCGGCCGGTGGCTGAAGCCCCAGAAGCCGTTGATGATGCCGCCCCAGAACACCACCAGCCCCGCCATCGGGAATGCGGGCGCGCCTACGGCCCTGAACCTCGCGCAGGCCGCTTCGTACAGGGTGCTGAAAGGCGCTTCGATGATGATGCCTTCCGGCTGTATGGGATAATCTTTCAGCGCTTTTAAAATGGCCGCCGCGCCCAATGAAGTGCCCAGCAGGTAAATATTTTGCGCGCCGTGCGAAGCAAGGTAATCGTAAGCCGCCTTTACGTCCTGCGCTTCCTTGTAGCCGATGGTGGTGGCATTGCCGCCGGAACCACCGGAGCCTCTGAAATCCACCAGGAACGTATTGTAACCCAGCCCCAGCAATACTTCCGACCGTTCGAGCATCCGCGATTTGGCCGCGCCGTACCCGTGAAAAAGTGCCACCGTGCCTTTCGCGCCCGGCGTGCGGATCAGCCAGGCTTCGAGCGGTTCGCCGCTTTGCAAACGCACGGTCTGGTAGCTGCGGCCAGGCGTATGCCGGTTCACCGGCCGCGGGTTGTCCACTCCAGCCACCACCACTTTCAGCTTGCCCATTGCGCCCAGCCTTCCGGGATTGGTGCGCCGGACGTCGGCATCGGTAAAGTGCGTGAACTTATAAGCGTGAAAACAGGCGAAGGCATTAAGAAGCAGGAAGAGGATCAGCAAGGTTCCGCCGGCGCGCCGTGTTCTTTTTGAAAGTCGCATGGGTATAAGATGATTTAGTCCCGGTATTCAAGGCCGGTATAAATATCGATATAAAAAAGCTGATTTTTCTGCGTTGCTTCGCCGTTCTTGCCGATGCTGTCGTACAGCGGCGGCGTAATGTGCCGGCCGGTAGCGAGCTCCATGACGCCGTACCGGTTATCCATGCAATACGGCACGATGCCTGCGGCCAGGCAGGGGCCGAGGTCGCTGTAGGCGGGCGGTATCTTCCAGTCCTGCTCCATGATGTCAAAAACGCCGTATTTGCCGGTCTTGTTGTCTTTCCCGGCGTACAGGGTTTCGGTAAGGGCTTCGGGGTATTGCAGGGGGAAGAGATGAAATTCCAGGCCGGCGTCCATCACGCCTTTGGTGTTACCCTGCGTGAAAAGGATGTTGCCGTTGCGCAGCATCAGGTCGAAACCGGCGCGCGGCTCCACGAGCTTGTTCCACTGGCCGCTTTTGTGCAGCACGAGCAATCTTCTTTCGCTGCTTTTGCCCGTAGTGGCCAGCACAAAAAAATGTTCCGCATCCGGCAGCGCGCCGATGGCAGCCACGTATTTCACCTCGCCCACCTGCGGGTAAGGTTCGATGGATGCGGGAAACGGTTTGGAGAAATCGGGAAAAAGGAACACTTCGCCGCTGGTAGCCTGGAACACGGGCGCGGCAATGCGCTGGTAGGGCGCATCGTGCTGCGGAATGGTTTCGCCCCCGAAAAGGAGATGATCTTTTTTGTAATAACGAACGGCGTCCAGCGGTTTGCCGGCTTCGTTCACACGGCGGTACCAGCCTTTGCGGTACTGCAGGAAGGTGCCGTCGCTCAGCTGCCCGAAAATGCCGCCGGAGCAGCGTTCGCCGCCGGCGTTGTACAGCTCCTGCCGCAGCAGCAGGTGCTCCCCGGAAGTGAGCAGGCGCACGTCGTCGGGAATGTGGCCGTTGCGGGCGTTCTGTTCGTCCGCGGAATGAAAGTGCTGGAGCTTTTCCATACCCGGCAACGCCAGCACTTCCCAGCGTGCGCGCGGCACTTTGGTCACCAGCAGCGGGCCGCCGCGGCGGGTACCGAGCAGGTTCAGGCCGGGCAGCACTTTCCAGCGGGGCAGCCGCCACCAGGCGTTGTATTCTTTTTTAATAAAAGCTAAGGAAAAAGGCCGGGGCGCGGTAAGATGAATGTACGGGTGCCTGGGGTCCACTACCGGCGCGCCTTCTCGGTTGATGAGGCCAAAGCCGTCCTCCTGCGCCATCACCGCAAAATCGCCCCGGAAAGGCCGCGCATGCGTGTATTGCGGCGGGATCACGAGCTTCCCGTCTTCTTCCGCGTAACCATAAAGTCCTGATTTTGCCAGCCAGGGTATCATATTACGGCGGGAGAGAACAAAAATTGTACCTTATTCGGGGAGGAGTATTCCTTTTCCGCTTCGCCGGTTGTGAAAGGAATTATTTCTTCTTCGATGATTTCGCAAATCTATTAAAAGCCAGCCCCTTATTCACCCAGAAATCAAGCTGCTTCCCCGTGCGCAGCACTTCTTCCGCCACGTACATGAATCCTTTCATCTCGCGGCCGCCCATCGTCATCATCTTCGTTCCTTCCAGCTCGGCCAGCTCATCTTTCTCCGCCGGATCGAAGCGCACCATCAGGCCGTCGGACTTTATGCCGACGCACATTTTGTCGTTCACCATAAAACAGGTGCCGCCGAACATTTTCTTTTCTTCCACTTTGTTGGGCGTGGCGGCGAAAATTTCCCTTACGCGGTGCAGCAGATCTTCGTTTGCCGGCATGTAAACAAGGTTTTGTGTTACACGAATGTACGGTATTCCGTTAAACGGGAACAGGCCCGGCGCCTTTCGGCCGGACCTGTTCTGCGGGTAATGAAAATCAAGGCCGTTCCTGCGGAGCGGCGCCGGAATTATTATTTTCTTTCGGGCATTTTGAAGTTGAGCGGAATTTCATGCCGCAGCATTTTCGCAGCCTGCCCCGTGAGCCAGAGATAATGATCGGAGGGCTTGCCGTCCATATCGATAAAAGACGTGGCCTTGCTCACCGGCGGGTTGTCGCTGCCTTTGAAGATGGCGGTCGCCTCGTTCACTTCATCGAACATGGCTACGTACAGCATGCCCGCGCCGGCGTTGAGCGCGGTGGAGATCATCTGCCAGTAGAACCTTCCGCCCTGGCGGGGAATGGAGCCCACCGGCTTTACGTCGTCGGGACATTCGTACCGGCTCAGGTTATGCCAGCTGAAGCCGGGATACACGCAGGGCACATAATTCACGTTGTTCTCCCGGCACCAGGCGATATCGTCTATCGTGTTGTCGCGGAAACGGTCCATGTCATTGTGCAGCAACGGCGAATAACGCTGTACCGTCCAGGGCAGCACGATGTCGCACTGCCGGATGAGCGTATGCAGGTACGGATCGTTGAGACAGTCCGCGTTGAGCGTACGCCAGGCCGTAGGTACGCCCAGCATCACGGCGCAGCCGCCGTACACGGGATCGTTCTTCAGGAAATCGATCAGCCGCTCCAGCCCGATGTTCCTGATATTATATGGCCTGTCCGGGAAACCCACGCCCCATATGGCTACTACCGGCTTGCCGTTGTGATGCAGGTACGTTTTTTTGCCCGGCTGATCGGTCACTTTTAATTGATCGACCAGGTATTTCCAGTCTTCTATCAGCGCTGAACAATCCTCGCCGCGCGCGCGAAGACCGGAGAGGTCGTACATCACGGCGATGGCACGGTTGTGCTTTGAAGCGGCGGCGAAAGCGTTTTTCAGTATCACGGAAGAAACGGAATCCCTGCCGCGCGCATTGCTGAAAAAGCGCTGCATGAACACGCCGTCCACGTTGTATTCTTCCATCCATTTAAAATGCAGGTCTACCGTGCTTTTGTCGTAGGAGCTGAAGAAGCGCGCTGGCTCACCGTTCGCCAGCTTCCAGGGCGTGGTGTAGGTTTTGGCGTATTCCGTCACGTCCGGCCACATATCGATGCCGCTGCGTTCTTCGTTGCCGTATGCAAAACGGCGGGCGTTGGAACCGTCGCCTTCCGCCCTGAACCATCCCTGGTAGCCGGCCATTACAAGACCTTTGTAAGAGGGATAGCTGGTTTGTTTGTTATGTTTCCGCTGCGCGAATACCTGTACGCTGATCAGTAACAATAATGCAATGATTCCTTTTTTCATGCTGTTGATTTTAAAACTTATCGTACGGGCAGCGTGGCGCTGTAGCCGCTTTCGCCGTGAAACCATTTGGCCGCCTGGCCTGACAGCCAGAGATAATGATCGCTGGGAAGATCGTTCTCTATGCCGACAAACTGCCTGTCTCCGCCGCCGTTGAGCGGCACTTCGTTCTGCCGCGCGCATTTGTACAGCGCGGTGCCTTCGTCTATTTCGTCGAACATGGCGAGGTACAGCGATTTTGCGCCGGACATCTTCGCGCCCGCCACCTGCTTCCAGAGAAATTCCCCTTTCAGCCGCGGGATGGAATTGTACAGCGAAGGATCGTTGCGCAGGTTGCCCCAGCTGAAGCCGGGGAAAGCCAGCGGCACATAATCCACCTTGTTCGTATTGCACCATTGAATGTCGCCCGCCAGCTCGGCGCCTGCGGTGTTGGTATAACTGTCGTTGTTGTAACGGCCAACGGCCCATGGCATCACGATGTCGCTCTTTTTGATAAGCGCGTGCAGCTGCGGGGAATTTTCCGTGTCGTTGCGCATCGTGCGCCAGTAGTACGGTACGCCCAACATGACAGATACTTTTTTGGACGGGCCTTTCAGCCTCGTCACCAGCTGGTCCGCATCGGCGATGCTGTACTTGCGGTTGTCGTTGAAGCCCACTCCCCAGATCACCACGAGCGGTTTTTTGTTGTGCCGCAGGTAAGTGGGATGGGTTTTGTTGTCGAACAGGGAAAACGTTTTTTGCAGCTCTTCCCAATCCTGTTCCACATACGCCACATCGGCGGACGTACAACCGCTGAGGTCGTACATCACGCAGATGGCGCGGGAATATTTTTTGGCGGCTTTCAGTGCGTTCTCCAGCACTTTGTTAAAATGACGTTTGCCTTTTGCATTCTCATTTTTGATCTCTACCACAAAACGCTGCATGAACACGCCGTCTATGCCGTAATCCTTCATCCACTTGAAATGTAGATCCACGGTCTCCTCGTCATACGGGCTGTACAGCGGCGCATTGCTGCCGTCCGCATGGGAAAACGGCGAAGGATATTTTTTTGTGTACTCCGTCATGTCCGGCCAGAAGTCCACGGCGGCGCAGCCAGGCATGAAGCCTCCGCAATTACCGTTGCGGTAATGGTACCAGCCTCTTTCCGAAGCGTCGCCTTCGGCGGCGAACCATCCCTGGTAGCCGGCCATCACCAGGCCTTTGTAGCTGGTATACAGGCAACCTGTTTCGTCATACACGGCTTCCGGCACTTCGGGCGGCGGAGGCGGCGGTGAGGGCGGATTGCCGCCGGTGCTTTTTTTCGAGCAGCTGATGCCCGCTCCCAGCAGTACTGCGAGTAAAATAATGTTGAGTCTTTTCATCATATCGCCAATTTAACGGGAGCTGCGTAATTAAATTTCGCTTCGCCGATGGAGATGAGCGCGCCTACGCGGAACCAGTATTCTTTTCCAAGCGGCATCTGCGTCTTGAACTCGTCGGGATTGTATTCGAGGCGGTAGGTGATGTTCGGATCGGCCGGCGCGTTGATGTCCTGCTCCTTCTGGCCCAGGCGCATCGGTTCTCCCACGCGTCTGTCCTTATCGGCATAGATGCCGATCTTCACCACGTTGCCTACTATATTTTGCTCCAGCTTAAAAGTAGCTACCACGAGGTTGCCCACTTTCTCCACCTTCAGGTCGAGTATGCGGAGGTAGGGCGTTACCGAGAAGTCCAGCACGGTTTTTCCTTTGATCTGGATCTCCTGCGCGGGCACGTCGATGAAGTTGCCGCGCATCGGTTTTACGGTGTAAGTGTTTTCAAACAGCATGCTGTTCTCATACGTACCGTCCGTTTTTACTATCAGCACCTGCGGTTTTACGGGATCGTAGCCGTGTTCGGTGATCTCGATGGTGGTGCCGCGGATGATGTCCTGCTCCACCAGCTCTTTGGTATCCGCATCGATGATCCTTCCGGAAAGCCCGGCGGTAGGACCGTCGTAGTTGTCTTTTTCGCAGGCGGCAGCAAACATTATCACACCGGCCAGAAGTATAGATCGTAACGTTTTCATGATTGAGTTTTTCTGAATTAATACTGCGGGTTCTGGGTCAGGCCGTTGGAACCGATGCCGGGTATGTAACGGTAGTAGGCTTTCGGCTCGAACGTGCGGGGATTGGCGTTCGGCACCTGCACCCTTACAAAAATGTACTTGGTGGCGGGCAGCGCGCGCAGGTCCTGCAGCGGCAGCAATGTGTGCATTACCCGGTTGTTGAACAGGGTATGATATTCCCTTCTGCGGATCAGGTCCCAGAAACGTTTGTTCTCGAATGCCAGCTCCACTCTTCTTTCACGCTGCACGTTCTCCGCGGTAAGCGGAATGTTCACGGTATGACCGGCGCGGCGGCGGATGTCGTTGAGCGCTTTGGTAGCGGCGGTAACATCGCCGTTGCCGCTTTCAGCTACCGCTTCCGCGAAGTTGAGCAGCACTTCGGCGTACCTGAACTCCGCCCAGTCCGTGGTGCTCTGGTTCCAGCCGGGCACGATGGGCTTGTCCTGGTTCATGAATTTTTTGAAAGAAAAACCGGTGCGGGTATTGTTGCCGC
>JBQCFV010000745.1:0-3676 GCA_051958695.1 Chitinophaga sp.
GAGATCGAGATGCAGCAGCTGGAAATCAAGCTGGCAGAAAAGCACATCCGCGACGCTAACGACGATATCAAGGAAAAATCACGCTCCCTCGAGGTGGCTAAACGTACCATCAGCGACAAGGAAGCGAACCTGAAGCATAAGAAAGGCGAACTGGAAAAGATCATCGGGGAAACCGAAAAAGAGGAAAAGGCATTCGAGAAACAATCCCAGGAAGCACGCGAAAAGGTGGACCCCCGCCTGCTCGCCGCATATGAAAAGATCCGCAAGAACTACCGCAACGGCCTGGCCGTGGTAACCGTTATGCGCGACTCCTGCGGCGGCTGCTTCAACGCCATTCCCCCGCAAAGGCAGGCTGAGATCCGCCAGCGCAAAAAGATCATCGTTTGCGAGCACTGCGGCCGCATCCTGGTGGATAACGACCTCGAAGCCACCGTTACCATCTAAACCGCACGCATAAAGATATACAGGAACTCCGCGCACGTCCATTGCGCGGAGTTCCTTATTTTTGTCCCTATGCGTTTCATTTTCATCATTATCTTCTTTTGCAGTATATCCGTGACCGTGAGTGCCCGGCAAAAGAAGTTCGAATTTAACACCCGCTGCCAGCAAGCCTACGACGCTATCATGCAGCTGCGGCTGAACAGCGGCCTGCAGCTCCTCGAAGAAGAGAAACGCACCAACCCCGACAATCTTATTCCTTATTTCATCGAAAACTACGCGGATTTTTTTATCCTTTTTTTTAATGAAGACCCCGCCGTATACGCCCGCCAGCGCAAGCAGCGCGCCATCCGGCTCGGGCTGATGGAACAAGGCCCGGAAGATTCCCCGTATTTCCTTTACACCCAGGCCGCCATCAAATTCCAGTGGGCGATGATAAGGGTGAAGTTCGGCGAGAAATGGGACGCGGTCTGGGAGATCCGCAAAGCGTACCTCACGCTGAAAGACAACCAGCGCCAATTCCCCGGCTTCCTGCCCAACAACATGCTCACCGGCCCCATGCAAACCGTGTTCGGCACCGTTCCCGAAGGCTATAAATGGATCACCAACATCCTCGGCCGGCGCGGAAGCATCAAAGAAGGCATGGCGTCGCTGCAAAAGTTTATAGAAAGCAACGACCCCGCCGCGGAGCTTTTCAAAGAAGAATCCTATTACTATTACTGTTATCTCAAACTGTTCATCGAAAACAAACCCGAAGAGCTCTGGGCCTTCATCCGCAGCAAACAGCTGGACACCAGGCATAATTATCTTTTTGCGCTGATGGTGGCCAACCTCAGCCTTAACAACCAGAAGGCGGACCAGGGCATCAAAGTGCTGGAAGAGCGCGTGCAAAGCCCCGAATACGCTGAAATATGGTACAAGGAATATGTGCTGGGCCTGCTCAAGCTCGAACGGCAGGACGCCGATGCCATCGCGCACCTCGAGCGGTTCGTCAACAACTTCAAAGGCAAGTTCTACGTAAAGGAAGCATTGCAGCGGCTTAGCTGGGCGTACTTCCTGAAAGGGGATATGGCCACCGCCAAACGTTACCGCAACCTCGTGCTGCAGCGCGGCAATACCGAAACCGACGCGGACAAACAGGCGCTGAAAGAAGCCAAAAGCGGCAAATGGCCCGACCCGCTGCTGCTGAAAGCACGACTCATGAGCGACGGTGGTTTTTATGAAGAAGCGCGCGACCTGCTGCTCACCAAACGCTCGAACGATTTCCCGACGGTGGCGTACAAGCTCGAATATGCCTACCGCCTGGCCCGCATCTACGACGAAATGGGCATGGACAGCAATGCCATCCGGCTGTACGACGCCACCATCAAGATCGGCAGCAACCGGCCTGAATATTTTGCCGCACGCTCAGCCCTGCAGCTGGGATATATTTATGAAAAAACGGGCGATAAGGCCAAAGCCCGCAAGAGTTACCAGACCTGCCTGGACATGGAAGGCCACGATTATAAAAATTCGCTGGACCAGCGCGCAAAAGCCGGGATGCTCCGCCTGGAAGGGAAATAATTCGCAATTAATTAAGAACTTAGACCTGGAAAATCTTTTATGCTATACCGCTTAGTTATTCAGAATTATGCGATCATCGACAGCCTGGAGGTGGATTTCTCCAGGAACCTGAACGTGATCACCGGTGAAACAGGCGCCGGCAAATCCATCCTGCTCGGCGCGCTTAGCCTTATCCTGGGCGAACGTGCGGACCCCGCGGTGCTGTTTGACAAAACGCGCAAATGCGTGATCGAAGGCATGTTCAAAATAAAGCCGCAGCAGGTGCAGGCGTTTTTTGAAACGCATGAGCTGGATATGGAAGATTCGCTCATCATCCGCCGCGAGATCAGCTCCGCCGGCAAAAGTCGCGCTTTTGTGAATGATACGCACGTGAACCTTTCACTGCTGCACGAGCTGAGCAGCCTGCTCGTTGACATGCATCAGAAGTTCGACTCGCTGGAGCTTGAAAAATCCGGTTTCCAGCGCGAAGTGGTGGACGCGCTCGCCGGCCACCAGGAACAATTGCAGGCCTATACCCGCCGCTATCAGCAATACGCCCGCGTGCAGAAAGAACTAAAAGATCTGCAACAGCAACGCGAGCATGCCAATAAAGAAACCGATTACAACAAATTCCTGCTGGACGAGCTGCTGGAAGCAGACCTGCAGGAAAATGAAATAGAAACGCTCGAAGCCGAGCAGCAGGTGCTGAGCCATGCCGAAGAGATCAAAGGCACCCTCAACCGCGTGTATTTCCAGCTGAAGGAAGACGAAACGCCCGTGCTGCAACAGCTGCGGCAGCTGCAGGCCTCGCTGCAAACGCTGGCCGCTTTTCACAAGGACGTGCCCGCGCTGGCCGAACGCCTGCAAAGCGCGTACGTCGAATTGCAGGACATTGCCTCCGAAGTGGAACGCCTCAACGATCACGTGCAGTACGACGGCGAACGGATGGAACAGCTGAACGACAGGCTGGAAGCGGCTTACAGGCTGATGAAAAAACACGGCGCGCAAAATACGGGCGAGCTCCTGCAGATCAGGGACAACCTCCGGCAAACCATCGACGGCGTGCTCAATCTCGACGACCGCATCGCGGAGCTGGAAAAACAGAGCGCTGAAATACTGGCGGAGCTGGAAAAAACGGCCGCGCAGCTTTCCGCGCAGCGCAAAGCGCAGGCTGCGCCTTTCGAGCAGAAAGTGAACGCCCTGCTGGCGCAGGTAGGCATGCCCAACGCCCGCATCAGGGTAGACGTGCAGGAATGCCCGCTGCATGCTTTCGGGAAAGACAATATCGAATTCCTGTTCGACGCCAATAAAAGCAATAACTTCGGGCCTATCCGCAAAGTGGCCTCCGGCGGCGAGCTCAGCAGGCTGATGTTGTGCATCAAGAGCCTGGTGGCGCGCTCGGTAGCATTGCCTACATTGATCTTCGACGAAATAGACACCGGTATTTCAGGCGAAGCCGCTAAACAGGTGGGCATCATCATGAAAGAGCTGGCGACGGGTCACCAGGTGATCTGCATCACGCACCAGCCCCAGCTGGCGGGCAAGGCGGACGCGCATTATTTCGTGTACAAGCATATGGAGAACGACAAGGTGCGCACGCATGTGCGGCTGCTGACGCAGGACGAGCGCATTACCGCCATCGCGAAAATGCTCGGCGGAGAGAAGCCCACCGCCGCCGCGTTGGAGAACGCGCGGG